>JAFSOW010000053.1 GCA_017443165.1 Acidaminococcaceae bacterium
CGCTGTTAAGCATTCGGCCGGATACGGAGATTGCAGTGGTAGAGATGGGCATGCGCGGGTTAGGTCAGATTAAAGCCATGTGCGCCATTGCCTGCCCGGATGTGGCAGTTATTTCTAATGTGGGATCCACTCACGTTGGTGAACTGGGAAGTCTGGATAATATAGCAAAAGCGAAAAGCGAAATTCTGGAAGACTTGCCGGCCGATGGATTTGCGGTCCTGAACGGAGACCTGCCCCGGATGCGCGCCATGGAGAATAAGCTGCATACGAAAGTAAGCTGGTTCGGGTTTGACGATGTAAATGATGTACGGGCTGAAGCTGTAGAAATCACAGCTGGCGGGAGTCATTTTGTATGCAAAACCGCAGACGGAACGACGGCGTTTTTTATCCCGCAAATCGGCGAGCATAATGTGATGAATGCTTTATCTGCTATTGCAGTTGGCAGGCATTTTGGTGTAAAATTAAATAATATAAAAGAAGCTTTGCAGGGAACGGTATTGACGGGAAGCCGGCAGGAACTTTTGCATTTTGGCAGTTATACAGTGATTAACGATGCTTATAATGCCAGTCCCGCATCTATGGAAGCAGCCTTTGCCACGCTGGCAAGGCTGAAACAGAGCGCAAAACTGCCCTGCCGTACCATTGCGGTGGTGGCGGATATGCTGGAACTGGGAGATACGGCTGTGGAAGCACATCAGAGTGTCGGGCGAATGGCGGCCAAAGCGAAAACCGATATTCTGTTAGGGTATGGGCCGGAAACAAAAGCTACTGTGGAAGCGGCTGCTGCTGAAGGCGTTGCAGCCTGTCATTTTACTAACCGGCAGGGCGCGGCAGATAAGCTGGCAGATATCCTGCAGCCGGGGGATATTGTTTTGCTGAAAGGATCCCATTCCATGCAGGTGGCAGGAATCATCGATCTGGTTTTCAAAAAGTAAATGAGTATTGTAATTTATAGAAAGTAATGTTGTCCGGGAATGACAGGATATTTTGCCATTTCCCGAATCAATCAGGAAAGTCTGGTGCGCAGTATGGAAGTAACGGGCATGCAGGTCATTGGGGCGTTGCTGACGTCCCTGATTGTATGCGCAGCGTTGGGTCCGGTATTGATTCCGATCCTACATAAATTGAAGTTTGGGCAGAGTATTCGTGATGTAGGCCCGGCCAGCCACATGAAAAAAAGTGGTACGCCCACCATGGGGGGCATTATGATGCTGTGCGGGCTGTTTGTGGCCATGGTGGTTTGGAACCGTTTTACACCGTTGATCATCATTGCTTTTGTACTGACCTTCGGCCATGCGCTGATAGGCTTTTTTGACGATTATATCAAGGTCGTAATGAAACGGAATCTGGGGCTTACGGCAAAGCAGAAGCTGGCTCTGCAGATTGCGCTTGCAATGGCGTATATTTATTATGTGGAGCAGCACGCAGGGGCATCCGGCACGGATTTATGGGTCCCGGGAACCGCTGTTTCTGTACATATGGGCTGGCTGTATTACGTATTGGTACTGCTTCTTCTGGTGGGAACCACGAATGCGGTAAATCTGACGGACGGACTGGACGGGCTGGTTTCCAGCGTCAGCATACCAGTTCTGACTGCATATTCGTATATAGCCTGGCAGGCAGGAGAAGGGGATTTGTGCCTGTTTGCGGCAGCCGTTTTGGGAAGCTGTCTGGGTTTTCTTGTCTGGAATCATCATCCGGCCAAAGTGTTTATGGGAGATACAGGATCACTGGCTTTAGGCGGCGCAGTAGCGGCGCTGGCTCTGCTGACCCATACAGAGATCCTGCTGGTTATTATAGGCGGAATGTATGTATTGGAAGCATTGTCTGTTATTATTCAGGTTGTATATTTTAAGCGTACAGGGGGAAAACGCGTCTTCCGTATGACGCCGATCCATCATCACTTTGAACTGGGCGGATGGAAAGAAACAAAAGTCGTGGCAGTGTTTACGCTGGCGAGCTGTGTTTTCTGTCTGGCCGGCATAGGGCTGTGGTTCCTGGGAAAGGGTGGCATGTAATATGTCCGATATTCAAAATGTAATGGTATTTGGCGCCGGTATCAGTGGCAAAGGCGCGGCAATGGAACTGGTTGAGCAGGGCAAGACGGTTTATCTGTATGACGACACCCCGAAACAGCTGGAACCTGAACTAGAAGAATTACTGGCACGGCAGGGCGGCGGATTTGTCTGCGGAAACCTCGCGGGGACATTAGGGCGGGTGCAGCAGGTCGTATTATCGCCAGCGGTGCCCGGGAATCTCCCGGAGTTGCAAAAAGCCCGTGAAAACGGCGTGGAGGTCATCAGCGAAATCGAATTGGCCTGGCGCAATTATATCGGACACATGGTGGCCATCACCGGAACCAACGGAAAAACCACCACAACGACTCTTGTCGGCGAAATGCTGAAGACGCTGCCGGTAAGGACGGCGGTGGGCGGCAATATCGGCCGGGCTCTTTCCAGAGAAGTAAAAGGGCTGGATAAGAACAGCTGGGTAGCAGCGGAAGTATCCAGTTACCAGCTGGAAGGCATCAAAGAGTTCTGCCCGGATGTGGCGGCAATCCTGAACCTTACGCCGGACCACATGGAGCGCCATAAAACCATGGAGGAATATGCCCGTTGTAAAAGGAATATTTTCATCAATCAGACTGCCAGACAGATTACGATTTTGAACTATGACGATCCGGAGGTCCGCACCTGGGGGAAATATTCGAAAGGCACATTGTGCTATTTCAGCCGCAAGGCGGCCTTGCCGGAAGGCGTTTATATGAAAGACGGCAGTTTTTTCATTAAGTGGAAAAATGCTGTGAAAGAGATTTGCCATAAAAATGAGCTCCAGATTTTTGGCGCCCACAACGAAGAGAATGTACTGGCGGCCATTGCCTGCGGCTTTTTTGCAGGAGTGACCCCGGAAAAAATGCGGGAAACACTGCTGGGGTTTAAGGGAGTGGAACACCGTATCGAATATGTTACAACGATTCACGGAGTCCCGTACTATAATGATTCCAAGGCGACTAACACGGATTCTGTGATCAAAGCGCTGGAAGCGTTTCCCAGCGGACATATCATCCTGTTGGCGGGCGGCCATGACAAGATGACCCCGCTGGAACCCATGATGAACCTGATTCGGGAGAAAACAGACCTGCTGATTCTTCTGGGCGAGGCAAAGGAAAGGTTTTACAAGGCTGCCACGGCAGCCGGCGTTGAGAATATAGTTGTAGTGGATTCTTTTAAAGACGCGGTTGACACGGCTTATGCCAGGGCAAAAGCACCTCAGGTGGTGCTGCTGTCTCCGGCCTGTTCCTCTTTCGATATGTTCCATGACATGGGCGAAAGGGGACGCTATTTTAAGAAACTGGTGCACGAACTGAAATAAAAAAGCAGAATGGAGATCAGAATCAGATGAAGATTATAGTATCCGGTGGCGGTACCGGGGGACACATTTATCCGGCGCTTACCATTGCGGATACAATCAAAAAGCTTTACCCGGAAGCGGAGATACGTTTTGTGGGTACGACCCACGGGCTGGAAAAGGATCTTGTACCCCGCGCGGGTTATCCCATTGATTTTATTGATGTGCAGGGATTCAGACGGAGCCTGGGCGTGGACACGTTCCGCTCGGTATATAAGCTGTTCACCGGTCTCGGGGACGCAAAAAAACTGCTGGCAGTCCATAAACCGGACCTGGTCATCGGTACGGGCGGTTATGTATGCGGACCTGTCGTTTTTCTCGCGGCCATGCAGGGAATCCCGTCCTGCGTTCAGGAACAGAACGCCCTGCCGGGCGTGACCAATAAGATACTGTCTCATTTTGTCAGTAAGATATTTTTAGGATATAAAGAAGCAGGCAAATATTTTAAGGGAAAAGCACAGAGGGTTTTTACTGGTAACCCAATCCGGGAAGAAATTTTAAGTCATACCCGCTGGGAAGCTCTGAAGTTCTTCAAACTGGATGTGAATAAAAAGACTATCCTGATTGCCGGCGGCAGCCTGGGTGCCGCTTCCATCAATAAAGCCGCGTTCCAGTTGGAAAAGGACCTTTCCGGGAGAGACGACGTGCAGATACTGCACGCCACCGGAAAAAACAATTACGAAGCCTATATGAAGCAGGTTGAGGAAGTCGGCGGCTTTAAACCGAATATTCACTTATCTCCCTATCTGTACGATATGCCCATGGCGCTGGCGGCGGCCGATCTCGCGGTGTTTCGGGCCGGAGCAATAGGTCTTGCGGAACTGACGGCAAAAGGGATTCCGTCTATCCTGGTACCGTTCCCGTATGCAACGGGCAACCATCAGGAATTCAATGCCAGGGCGCTGGAATCAGCCGGTGCGGCACAGGTGATTTTAGACAGGGAACTGACTGGAGAGGCTCTTCACGAAAAGGTTGAGCGTCTGCTGCTTCATGAAAAAGAGCTGCGGCAGATGCAGCAGGCTGCGGCGAAGGCCGGACGGCCGGAAGCCGCTATGGAAATAGCAAAACAGGCAGTAGCTTTGATAAATAAAAGGGAACCCTGACCGTATGTCGGCATGCCGGCAGGTTCGGCAGAATGGCCGGTATGGAAACATATAAGGGAACCCAAAAGAGGCGGAGGTAAAGCAGATGTTGGACAAGTACAGACATATCCACTTTATCGGTATTGGAGGAGCCGGTATGAGCGCGTTGGCTTATGTGCTGGTAAAACGCGGCTTTGATGTGACAGGCTCCGATCTGCAGGCCGGACATATGGCCTATGAACTGGCGGAAGCGGGTGCTTTGGTCTATATGGGGCATGATGATTGTCAGATTGAGGGAGCAGAGGCCGTGGTTGTTTCCTCTGCCATTCCCAAAACAAATCCGGAACTGGTTGCTGCCCGTAAGAAGAATATTCCTGTTTTACACCGCAGCGATGTGCTGATGGCGCTCCTGAACGGCGAGGGAACAAAAGGGGTCGCCGTAGCAGGCGCCCACGGTAAAACCACGACCAGCGCCATGATTGGTGTAATTGCCGCCGAAGCGGGTATCGATCCGACGGTTGTGATTGGCGGTGATGTGACGGCGCTGGGGGGGAACGCGCGGAACGGTGAAAGCGAATGGGTCGTGGCGGAAGCGGACGAAAGCGACGGTTCTTTCTTAAAATTTACCCCGTTTATTCCTGTTATTACCAATATTGAAGACGATCATCTGGACCATTACGGGACGGAAGAGAATATTTATCAGGCCTTTAAAGAATACCTTTCCCACATGAGAGATGGTGGGACGGCTGTTCTGTGCCTGGATAACGAAAAAGTGCGCCGCCTGTCGGAAGAAACGGAACTTCCTTTTATTACCTACGGGTTGACAGAGGACTGTGATTTTTGCGCAAAGAATATCCGGCACAGTGTAGAAGGTACGGACTATGACCTGTATCACGGGGGCGCGAAATTAATCTCTGTGCATCTGATTGTGCCGGGCAGGCATAATGTGCTGAATTCGCTGGGGGCTTTTGCGGCTGCCTCCCTGATGGGTATCTCACCGGAGGTCAGCGTGGATGCGCTGGCAAAATTCTCCGGAGCCAAACGACGTTTTGAAACAAAAGGCAAGGAAAATGGAATCTGGATCGTGGACGATTACGCACACCATCCTACCGAGATTATGGCAACGCTGCAGGCAGCGAAGGAAACCGGGGCAAAACGGATCGTATGCGTATTTCAGCCCCATCGGTACAGCCGTACAAAGCTGTTATACGAAGAGTTCTGTAAATGCTTTACCAACTGTGACAAACTGATTCTGACTCATATTTATTCTGCCGGTGAGGCTCCGATTCCCGGTGTCAGCGGCAGGGGGCTGGCGGAATCCATAAAAGTCATTACGGGGCAGGACGTTATGTATATTGACAGTTTTTCCAGAGTGGAAGAACATCTCTTTAAAAACTGCAAAGAAGGCGATCTGGTCATCACCATGGGGGCCGGGGATGTGTTCCGGATCGGTGAAGAACTGGTAAAAGAGTTCAGGCAAGTGGAAAAATAAAGTGGAGAAATGATATGGATAAAGACAAAACAGTGGCCGTCGTGATGGGTGGTCCTTCGGCGGAAGAACAGATATCCCTGTCCACGGGTCACGCTATGGCGTCAGCGTTGCGGGGTAAAGGTTATAACGTGAAGGAAATCCGACTTGTGCCGCATAATTTTTCCGAGCAGGTGAAGGAAAGCGGCGCGGATGTGGTGGTGATTGCCGTGCACGGTTTATACGGCGAGGACGGAAGACTGCAGAGCGCGTTGGAAATGATGGGGATTCCCTATACTGGTTCCGGCGTACTGGCAAGTTCCGTGAGCATGAACAAACTGACTGCCAAACGGGTATTCCTGGGCAGCAACATCCCGACGCCGGATTATATTTTCCTGCATCGCCGGGACCGGGGAAAA
>JAFSOW010000054.1 GCA_017443165.1 Acidaminococcaceae bacterium
CACCGGAGCGGGGCATAAATTCCAGAGACTGGGGCTCCAGTCCGGAGCCTTTGACCGCAGGCACGCAGCGGATGCAGGCCTCCAGATCCTCGAACATGCCCAGCAGGGAGACCTGGAATTTCGGTTTGGGGATAAGCTTCAGTCCGATTTCCGTGATGATTCCCAGAGTTCCCTCGGAACCAACCATCAGATGCAGGAGGGAATAGCCGGAACTGTTTTTGCTTGGTTCGCCGCCCAGTTTCACCACACGGCCGTCGGGAAGCACCACTTTCAGGGTGCGGACATATTCCCGGGTGCAGCCGTATTTCACGGCCCGCATCCCGCCGGCGTTGGTAGCCACGTTGCCACCCACCGCGGCGAACCGCTGGCCCGGGTCGGGCGGATAGAACATGTCGCGCTCCAGGCAGGCGGCGGTCAGGTCAGCCAGCAGGACGCCGGCTTCAATGTGGACCAGGCCGTTTTCCAGATCCCAGCGCAGAATATGATTCATCTTGGTCAGATCGATGACAACACCGCCGCAGATAGGCGCGCAGCCGCCGCTGAGCCCGGTTCCGGCCCCGCGGGGAATGATGGGGATGTTGTTCTCGTAGAGAATTTTGCAGGCTTTGGAAACGTCCTCCGTAGACTGTGCCAGAACTACGGCGTCCGGCATACGGAAACCGGCGGATATCATCTCATCATGGGCATAGTCTTCGGTGAGCTGGTCCCCGCTCAGGACGCTCCCGGGGAGCGCGGCGGTCAGTTGTGCAAGTACCTCGGGTGTCAGGGATTGATAAGCCATGTTAGCCTCCTAATTAAAGATTTTTTATCTTCGCATAACGGTATAATGCTATACTTTTTTCAAATTTTATAGTAATTACCATCTTAAAATCATTTTTATTTTATCATACTCTGATTCTATAACGCAACAGACTTCTGAAAGTATACAAGTTTCTGCAAAAACGTTACGTTGCCAGTCTGCTGCCGGCGCCGGCAGTACGACAGGAACTCATGGACGATCCCCGTCCGGGCGGTTCACCGGGCAGTCGCCCGCTTCTTTGATGACTGCGGGGCACGGCAGGCAGCGCCTTGCGTAGGGGCAGCCTTCATGGCCGTTCTGCTTGCGGATTTTTTTCAACAAGGGTGAATGTTCCCAATACTCCGTAATGGAACCGTACGTTTCCTGTGCGTCCAGATACGGGCAAGGCGTGAAACTGCCGTCTGCCTGCACGGCGAAGAACCAGCATCCCGCCTCGCAGCCGCGCCCGATGCCCCGGTTGCCGTTTCTCTTCTCGTCCGCGCCGCCCATCACGGCGCGCAGCGGCGAAAAGCAGTTTTCTACCGTAAGCTCCATGCGGCTTTTTGCGTCAGTGCCCGCCGTTTCGTCTGTCCCGGCCGCGGCAGCCGGTACGCCGTCCTGCAGTTCGTTTGCTGCGTCGACGTTCTGTGCTTCCTTCGCGTCGCCGTCCTGCAGTTCGTTTGCCGTGTCGCCGTTCCGGAGGTTCTCTTTTTGCCACGCGTTTATTATTTCTGCCGCTGCGATAATCTGTCCACGGTCAGGATTTTCCCTGCGCAAACCGGGACTGCAGGGCTTCATGCCCGTGATGATGAGTTCCTGCGCGCCCGTTTCTCCGGCGAGACGGATGACGCGTGGCAGGTCCTGCGCATTGCCCCGGTGCATGAACCAGCGGAGACGGAACCCGGCAAAATCCAAAGCGCGAAGCGTTTCCGCATTCGCCACCCAGCCGGTTTCCCCGTCCATGTCCATAAGAAAGCTGTCTGCTCCCGCGGCAATCATCTGTTCCAGCGCTTCCCGCGATACCGGTTCCGCCAGTGATACTTCCGCACGGATGCTGTTTTCCCTGCACACGCCCAGAAGGCGGTCAAACTCTTCATAGCCTTCAACGCCCATAAAACGCGCCCGGCGCAGGCGGTTTTCCCCGCACTGGGCAAGGAGCCGCAGGGCGCTGTCCGCGGAAAGCGCCCGCTCCCCGTCCCTCAGGTAAAAATCCACGCGGCCGGGGAATTCATAGGCGTCAAAATAATTGTGGTTGATATAGGGCGTCTGCTCCAGGTAGGCTTTTGCTTCGGTAATTTTTCCATCCTTGTAGTTCAGCTTGAAATAGTTGATCAGCGTCTGGCGGAAGGGGTCCGCATCGGGGCGGATGCGGATCCAGCGCCGCAGCGCTTCGCCTTTTTCCGGAAGGCACAGCCCCGCATCTTCCAGGCGCATGATAAATTTGTCGACGATGAGCGGATGCCGCCAGCGTGAAAAGACTTCGATGCCGATCTTGGGCAGCACGCCGTCCGCGCCGAGGTCGATATTGACGGCAATTTTCTGAGATTCCTTCCACGGCTCCAGCGCAGACGCAAGTTCTGCCGTATCGCCCTGCCAGCCGATGGCGGTCAGACCCGGGAAAATGCTCTCCCAGGAAGGGAACAAAATCACGAGGCGCATGATGTCCAGTTCGCCCCGGCTCGTCATGGTGCCGATTTGCTTGATAAACGCTTTTTCGGGGAGACGCTCCGTCACCCTGTCCAGCGGAGCGCGCAGGCGTCTCGCCCGTTCTTCGCCCAGAAAGGCCGGCAGCACATCATCCCAGAATGTCCGGTAATCTTCCTCACCCACATTGGCAAAGAGGCACGGCTCGATTCGTTTGCCCGTTGCGGCGGCCCGGGAAAATTCCTCGTAGTCGATTTCGTACCACAGCGCTTTCACCTTGGGAATGTTTTCCTCGTCGATATTCATGATGTAATCCACATACGCCGCGGGATTCCCCAGCCGCACTTCCAGCCCCGCGCCGTAGCTTTCCGTTTCACCGTACTGCGCCTCCACTGACGAGAGCGCCGCCATACACTCTGCCGAGACGATTTCCGGCATGGGGTGGCGGAGGAGATGCGCCAGCCAGTTTTTTACCGCAAGTTCCTTTTCTTCCATATCGTTTGCTGTTACCTCCGGGTCATTGTTTTTCCATCTGTCGCGTGTTCCGCTTTGTCAGCCGTTGCCGCCCGACTTCTGAAAATCCCGCTATTCTATACGCATTATAACAAAACAGCCGCGGAAAATAAATTCCACGGCTGTTAAACTAATTATGAATTTGTCAGTCTGTTGCCGAAGCCAGTAATACCACAAACCGGTTCCTGCGGCTGTCGTATACGCTCCAGCACGACGCGCCCCACCATTCGTGCCCGTCATCAAAAATATCCGACCAGTCCGTTGTCCATTCATACGCTTCCAGGCCTTCCGCGCCGTCCGGAAACAGGACCGCGTTGATCCGCCGGAGGTCTTCCGGTCCGTATTTTGTCCCATGCGGCGGCTCCAGAAACGCGTACCAGTACGGGATCTGTTTGCCGCAGTTTTCATCGTTGGGAACCCAGTCACTGTCGTATTTCTTATTTCCGTAACGGTCTTTGCGCAGTACGTTCGGAACAAAAAGCAGCTCTTTGGGGTCGAGGCTTTTTGCTTCCGCTTTGCTGCTGTCACAGGTAAACAGGTGCAGTTTATCCGCATACTCTTTCCCGAAAAGTTCTTCCGCTTTTTTTATCGTCTGCTTTTCGTTTTCATTTATCAAATGCACGGCGAAAAGAATGGCGGCCCTGTGTGATTCTATTCCATTGTATGGACTTTCATCCGCCATAAGAAAGAAATCCACGCCTTCCGGCTCTTCTTTCTCTAAGATTTTACCGAGTTCGTCAATTTTCAGCTCATACATATCGTTCACCTGCGAATCCCTGTTTCACAAACTAGCTTCCCAGTCCTTTCAGCAAAATCTTCAGGAACGTAACATACTGTGAAGCAAAATCCCGGGTCCCCCGTCCCACGTCCGGAAAAATCTCTATGTGCTGGCTGCTTTTATATTCCAGGCTTGCGGGATACAGGGTCAGGGCATAACAGCTCTCGCATTCCACAAAATAATACGCCTGCTCCGGGGTAAACGCCGGAAACAGTTTCTGTACCAGCGCGGTCAGTTCGGCAGAGGCCCGGCTCATTTCCAGGCGGAAACGCCTGTGCATTTCGGAAGAGGCGTCTTTCAGTATCACCGTGTTCGTGATGCTGAACAGGGCCATCATCCGCCGGTGCCGGAGCAGCAGTTCCGCCCAGGCATGGCAGAAGGCATCACGGTCTGTCACAACCTCTGAAAAAGTCTTTTTGGCATCTTCGACCATCTTCCGCCGGTCCTGCAGCAGAAGGGTAAGGAAGATATCTTCTTTGCAGTGGTAATATGTGTATAGATTCAGGCGGGAAAAACTTACTTTTCTGCCGATCTGCGAGAACGTAACTTTATCATAGCCTACTTCTTCGTAAAGCAAAGCCGCGGCGTCTATGATCTGCTGTATCCTGACTTGTTTCTGTTCTTCGCTCCGCGCCCTGATAAACCCCATAGCTTTATCTTCTCCATTGGTTTTTTTATTATTTTACCATATCTTGTTTTGCTTTTGGTGTTTTTATTTATAAAGGTTCACTGACAAAACAGATGTAACAGAACCGCGGGGGTTCCGTTTTGGCAGATCCCGTCATATGTCTTACAGGAGTTTGCCGAAGTAATTGTTCTTCATCTGATAATATGCCGCGTCCTCCCGGTATTTCTGCAGGCCCGTATTCAGCCTGTCCGCCAGTTCCCTGTTGCCTTTGGCGACGGCGATGCCGGTGCGGGTGTCTGTATCGTCCTGCAGTTCCGCCACGATGCTCAGCCTGCCTTTGTAGAAATTGGTGATATAAAAACGCGCGGTGTAATTATCCAGGATGGCAAAGTCGGCTTTTTTATCTGCAATCATCTTTAATGCTTCTTCCGCTCCGCTGCATTCCATGACGGTGCCGGAATACTGCCCGGCCTGTTTTACGTGGATGCTGCCGGTTTCCGCCGCGATGCGTTTGCCTTTCAGGGCGCCTGCGCTGCGGGTTGCCGCGTCAGAGGAACCGACCGCCACGTTGGCGCTGACAAGATAGGGCTGCGTGAAGTCAACTTCTTTCTTACGCTCCTCCGTCATCGTCAGGCAGGAGATCACCGCGTCCACCTTTCCGTCCTTCAGGGACGTCAGCAGTTTACCGAACTCCATATCCACGAATTCCACCCTGGTGTAACCTGCTTCTCTGGCCACGCCCTGCATAAGCTCGATATCAAAACCGATGAAGGTTTTGGATGCTTCCTGATAATACTCAAAGGGCGGGTAGTTTGCGTTGGTGCCCACCCGCAGCACTTTTTCCGCGGCGGCCTTCTGACCGGCGGGCGCCTCTGCTTTTTTTGCTCCGCCGCCGCAGCCCGCAACGGCAAGCAGACAAATCACTGTTAATACAAAGCACATTATCTTTCTCATGCTTCTCCTCCTTCTGTCTGCCGAAAGCTGCAGACGCCGCTGTTTCATTTTTTCCGGTAACACCGGTTAAACCGGCATTGTATTTAAAGCCGGGCAGATAAGCAACACGTTGTTGCTTATTGTTTGCGGTAATCATATCATAAAAAAAGATAAGTGACAACATGTCGCTTATCTTTTTTGTGACGGTTTACAAAAATTGTTATTTTTTATTGGAAAAACCCGCGCGGTAAACAAAAAAACAGCCGCGGAACGAATTCCACGGCTGTTAAGTAAAAATTTGATTCTAACTCTGCTCCCTGCCGGAAAGATAGTTCGCCGCCAGGGATCCCGAAATGTTGTGCCATACGCTGAAGATTGCGCCGGGAATCGCGGCGGCAGCACCGAAATGCAGCATGGCAAGAGAGGCCGCAAGCCCGGAGTTTTGCATACCGACCTCGATTGCGACGGCTTTGGCCCTGGCCATATCTATACGGAGCGCTTTGGAAAGGGCGAACCCGATCGCGTACCCCAGCAGATTGTGGCAAATCACGACGGCCATGATCAGCAGCCCCGTTTCCTTAATACGGCCGGCGCTGACGGCAACCACGCCGCCGACAATGAGGAGAATGACCGTAATCGACACCAGCGGCAACAGTTTCACAATGCGCCGGACAAACGCCCCGAAAAACGCGTTCACCGCAAAACCGGCCGCAATGGGCAGTATCACAACTTTAACAATGGACAGCATCATGGCTGTGAATGATACTTCAATCCACGCCCCCGCCAGCTGCCAGGTAAGGAACGGTGTCACAATGGGCGCCAGAAGGGTGGTCGTCATGGTCATGGATACAGAAAGGGCCACATCGCCGCGGGCCAGATAGGTCATCACATTGGAGGAGGTTCCGCCGGGGCAGGTACCCACAAGGATAACCCCGACAGCCAGATCCGGCGGAAGGGCAAACCCTTTTGCCAGCACCCATGCCAGGAGCGGCATCACGGTAAACTGCGCCAGCACTCCGATACACACATCCCCCGGATGTTCCAGGATGCGCCGGAAATCCGCTGCGCGAAGGGTTGTGCCCATGCCGAACATGACGATTCCCAGCAAAAGCGCCACGTGCGGCGCGATTCCGGCAAACGTCTGAGGCGCGGCCAGGGCTGTCCCGGCCATCAAAATGACCAGTACGGCCATGTATTTTGACACGAAATCCCCGATCCGTTCCAAAACTTTCATAACGACTCCTTCTTACCGTGCGCCCGTTGGAATTTTCCGTAACAAGACCGCTTCAACGGAAGATATTTGAAATATATTTTATTATATCATACGTTGCCAAAACAAGGAAAAGCGCGCCTTTTTTACCGGGACGCGTTTTACTGATTACTAACTGAACACCGGCAACAATTCTCCTGACGCATCTCCCGCAAAGGACCTTCCAATATTCTTTCCGGAGTCTTGACACAGGGAACATGCGATACTATTCTATAATTGTAAGAAAATTCTTTAAGAGGTGTGCGGCCGTGGGAATGTATGAGGAAAACGAAAAAAAGGTACAAACCATTTTAGAGCGGGGCGTCGGAATCCTGGCCCGGAATTACGGCGTGCGAAAACTGGACGCAGGCGATTTTTCCGCCCCGGTAACGCTCAATACACAGTTCCGCATCGCCCATTATGAAATCGAAAACGTGGGGCACCTGATGACGATGTACACGGAAAACAATCCGCAGCTGCTGATGGCGACGTATACATTGACCCCCTATTATAAAAAGCTGCCCCTGATCAGTTCCGATTTTATTTTCAACGGGGACGGCGGCATGTTCCTGATCGAGATTTATGAACTGGTCAAAAACAGGGAAGCGGCCCCCTTCCAGGCATGGATCCGGAAATACGCGGAACGCTTCCGGGATCTGGCGGAATTCGGGGACATCCCGACGGAACCCTGCTTCTATGACCCGGTCCGCCCGGTTTATGTGTGCAAAAAAAGATTCCCCGGCCGGGACCAGGACGCAATTCAAAATCTGATTGACATTATGAAAATTTTTATTGCACAGGAAAAATCGGAGAAACGGCTGGAAAAAGCGGACGCGGCGGAACAGGAAGCGATCCAGCGGAAATTTGTGGATGACCTGATCGACCAGAATGGTGTTTCCACACGGGTCTGGGTGAAAGAACACGGCGCGGACTACGTACGCCGGTTTTTCCATGAGATATTTTTCGGCGTATAGGAAAGGAGGAACCAATGAAAAAAGACACCGTGATCGTGGGCGCGGGCCCCGCCGGCCTGATGGCGGCGCTGAAGCTGGCGGAACGGGGCATAACGCCCACCGTAATTGAGATGAAGAACAACATGGATAAGCTCAACAGGGCCTGCTCCATGCAGTTTATCATCGACGACGAATACGAAGCGGATGTCCTCAAAATCAAAGGGAAGAAGCTGGTCTTTACGAAATGCGGGCTGGAAGTTCCGTATACCGGGAAGCTGGTTCCGCTTTACAATAAGTATTACCATTCGCCCAAGGATCACATCATCCGCTTTACGAGAAATGACGGGAAGGATCCTTTTTCCTATAAGTTTGACAAACAGTTTTTATTAAAGAGCCTCTTTGACGCCTGCGCCGCGAAGGGCGTCGAGTTCATGATGGGAACCCTGGTCCTCGGCGGAAAGGACAAAGGCGACGGGGTGGAGCTTACCCTCCGGCAAAAAGGGAAAAAGCTTGCCCTGACCTGCGATAAGCTGCTCATTGCAGAGGGTGTGAACGCATCGGTCTGCGGCAAATTTGGTTTGAATAAGCAGCGCCTGGGACAGGCCGGGGACAAAGTGCTCGATATGGGCATGGCCTACAGCATGAAATATCTTATGGAAGGAATTACGGGCGTTGAGAACAACAGCTGGAACCTGTACTACGGCAACGCGTACCATTCTCAGACGGCCTGCATCATCGGCCCCAGCCTGGAGGGGGATGGCATCTTTGAAGTGACCATTACCGGTTCCCCGGGCCTGATGCCAACGAAGATATTTGAAGAATTCACTACCGCGAGCCCCATGGCTGAACATTTCAAAACCGCGAAACTGATCAAGAAGAACGGCTGCGGGCTGAAACCTTTCATGGCCATGAAAGAACCCTGCCGCGGCAATGTCATGGCCATCGGCGACTGCGCCGCCATGGTCGAAGTGGAAACCCAGGGAGGCCTCCTGTGCGGATACCGGGCCGCGAAAGCAGTGGCGGAGGAGCTGGAAGGCAGGGACGGTTTCGCGGCGTATACGAAATGGTGGCAGGATTCCTTTGAGTTTAACAGCGACGATTACATGGAGGTAAGCAAGGGCTACGCGCTGGCTTTTGTCTATACGGACGATGAGCTGGATTATCTCTTTTCCCTCTGCGAAGGACATAACCTGCACGGCACCTACAGCCAGTACCTGACCCCGAAGCTGATCTGGGACTGCATCCGGCTTTCTTCGGAAAAGATCAGGGCGGAGCAGCCGAAAATCTATGCGAAGATGCATATGATGGGACAAGTTTAATCACGGAAACAAAGATTTATGTGATGACCTGAAATTTTTGCGTTGAGCGAAAGTTTATGAAATGAACACAGATTTTGCGTTGGACAACGATTTATGCGATGACCGAGGAGGAATTTACGATGGCTCATGTTATCTCTGATGAATGTGTCGGCTGCGGCACCTGCGCGACGTTCTGCCCGGTGGGGGCGATTTCCCAGGGGGAGGACGGTTATTACGATGTAGACCCCGCTGCCTGTGTGGACTGCGGAAGCTGCGAAAAAGCCTGCCCTGTCCAGGCCATCGCGGCGGAAGAGAAAGGATGAGGGCGCGGCCATGATGAAAGATCTTCTGATCGTGGGTGCGGGTCCCGCCGGACTCCTGGCAGGGTATACCGCCGCGCAAAAAGGCCTGAACGTAACCGTCGTCGATATGAAGCGGGATATCACTGTGGTCAACCGGGCCTGTTCCGCCCAGTTCGTGCTGGACGAAGGATATGAGGGGGAAACGCTGAAGGCCGGGGAAGGGAAACTGGTCTTCACAAAAAACGGCTTCGAGGTTCCGTACCGGGGAAAACTGGTCCCGATCCTCCATAACTACATGTATTCCCCGAAGGGTCACCGGGTCGCCTTTGAATATGAAGACCTGCGTCCCACGGCGCTCAAGTTCGATAAAAAAGAACTTCTGCGCGGCCTGCTGGAACAGTGCGAAAAGGCGGGCGTTGAGATCCGCGCCAATACCATGGCCCTCAAAGGCCGGGATAACGGGAAATCCGTCGTCCTGACCCTGCGCGGAGACAGGGGGCACTATGAGCTGGAGGCGAAAAAACTGATCATCGCGGAGGGTGTGAACCGCAGGCTCACATCCATCTTCGGACTGAACAAGGGTTATCAGTGTATGGGCATCCCCCTCACCTGCGAATACACGCTGGAAGGAACGGAGGGCATCCCCCACAACAGCTGGATCCAGTATTACGGCAATGTCTATCATCCGTTCATGGAAATTATGGTGGGTGAAAGCACCGAAAGCGATGATGCCCTGGAGTTTACCGTTATGGGGCTTGGGGACATGAGACCTGCCGCCTTTTTCGAAAAACTGGTAAAAGACAGCCCCCTGACGCCGAACCTCCGGAATGCCCGGATCGTCCAGCGCAAGGGCTGCAGCTGCTGTAACTATCTGTCCCTTTCCAAGCCGTATCACGGCAACGTGCTGGCCATCGGCGACAGCGCGGCCCATATCGAGGTCATCAACCAGGGCGCCATGATGTGCGGGTATCACGCGGGGAATGCCGTCGCGGACGAACTGAATGGAAAGAATGGTTTCGAAGCGTACGCGAAATGGTGGAACGGCGCGTTTGAATTTAACTGCGAAGATCCCATGGAGCAGTTAAAACTGTACGGCGCCCTCAGCATCAAGCGGACCCTGGCGGACGATGAGATCGACTATCTCTTCTCCATGCTGGCGGATGAAAAACATTGCGGTCACTTCAACCAGTATGAGGTTCCAAAAAATTTCTGGACGGACGTCTTGAAGCACGATGCAGAAATCCGGAAAGACCGGCCCGCGCTCTATGACAAGCTGGCGGTCATAAGAACTTACAAGGAACAGGGAAAGTTTTAAAAAAGAATTAAATAAAATTATAAAAACACAGCGCGGTCTGCATTTGTTTTGCAAGCCGCGCTGTGTGTGTTAGTAATCTTTGAATGTTAGTAATCTGTGTACTTTATTTTTTTATGAATATTTGTGCGTGAAGTTTGTGCCTGATTAATCAAAGAAATGAATAACGCTCATTCCTTACGCGTTCCTCTTCCTGATTTTTTCTTCCATTAAGTAAGGTATCAGACCGCCCCGTTCCATGATGCCCACAATATGGGCCGGGATTTTGTTACTTGGATACGTTTCCCCTGTCGTCCGGTTATAAATCTTTCCTTCCTCAAAATCCACTTCGATGATATCGCCTTTGCGGATTTTGTCCGTGTCCGGGCACTCCACGGGAATCATGCCCACGTTGATGCAGTTGCGGTAAAAAATCCGGGCGTAATCCATGGCCACCAGCACCCGGACGCCCAGTTCCTTCAGCATCAGGGGCGCCGTTTCCCGGCTGGACCCGGAGCCCAGGTTATGTCCGGCCACAAAGATATCGCCGGGCTGATACGCCCCGGCAAACTCCGGATCCACGTTCCGCATAGACCAGGCCGCCGCTTCCTTCACGCTCAGCTCGATGGATTCCGGGGGAGCAATGATATCCGTGTTAATGTTGTTTCCGTACTTCCATACTTTTCCTTTCACCATGGCTCATGCTCCTTTCAGAAATTCCCGCGGGTCCGTAACATAACCGGTTACAGCAGAAGCCGCCGCCGTCAGCGGCGATGCCAGATAGACTCCGGACGATTTGCTGCCCATGCGTCCCAGGAAGTTTCGGTTGGTGGTTGCCACGCAAACCTCGTTGTCCCCGATGTTGCCGGAGTGGACGCCCAGGCAGGCCCCGCAGGTGGAACACAAGATTGTGCAGCCGGCTTCCGCCAGGGTCTCCAGAATCCCCTCCCGCATGCAGCGGTTGTAAATGTCGCGGGATGCCGGCGAAACAAGGACGCGGATGCCGGATGCCACCGTATAGCCCCGCAGCAGATCCGCTGCCATCTTCAGGTCATAGTAGCGTCCGCCGGTGCAGGAACCCAGATACACCTGGTCCACCCGGACCCGGTCAATGGCGTCAATGTCAAACACGTTATCCACTTCATGGGGGCAGGCCACCTGGGGCACCAGTTCCGATGCGTCAAACCGGAGGTCCCCGCAGTACACCGCGTCTTTATCCGCGTTGAACCGGCTGAAATCTTCCGTGATATTGAAGTTTTCTTTCAGATACGACGCCGTCACATCATCGCAGCCGATCAGCCCCGCCTTGGCCCCGGTCTCCACTGCCATATTGGTCAGGCACATGCGCTCGTCCATGTTCAGCGAATGAATAGCCTCACCGCAGTATTCCATGGTTTTATAGGTAGCACCGGAATGACCGATCTTCTGAATCGTCTTCAGGGAAATATCCTTCGCCATCACGCCGGTCCGCAGGGTTCCGTCCCAGCGGATGCGGATGCTTTCCGGAACTTTCAGCCAGATCTCCCCTGTAGCCAGCACGCCAGACATCTCCGTGGAACCGATGCCGGTGCCGAAACTGCAGAGGGCGCCGTAAGTGGTACTGTGGGAATCGGTGCCCACCACCAGCGTGCCCGGCAGCACATGGCCTTTGTCCATCATCACCTGATGGCAGGGACCCGCGAACTCGTAATAGTTGCCGATGCCGTTAGCCGCTGCCCAGTCCCGGGTGTA
>JAFSOW010000055.1 GCA_017443165.1 Acidaminococcaceae bacterium
CTTGCCGCTGGCGGCAAACTGCGCAATGGCAGCGGTCGGGGTCGCCTTGGAGGACTGGCCGCCGGTGTTGGAGTACACTTCCGTATCCAGAACCAGAACATTCACATTCTTGCCGCTGGCCAGCACATGATCCAGCCCGCCGTAGCCGATGTCATAGGACCAGCCGTCGCCGCCGATGATCCAGTGGCTGCGTTTGATAAAGAACTGCTTCAGGTCAAGGATTTCCTGCAGCGCCGCGTCCGCGCCTGCTTCTTTCGCCAGCAGTTCCGCCAGTTTGTCCGCCCGTTCCCGGGTGCCTTCGCTGACATTCTTGTTTTCTTTCCAGTCTTTCATGGCAGCCTGCAGGTCCGCAGATCCTTTGCCTGCGGCCAGCGCCGCGTCGATCAGTTCTTCCACGCGGTCCCGGGACTGTTCCACGCCCAGGAACATGCCTAATCCGTATTCCGCGTTGTCTTCAAACAGGGAGTTGCCCCAGGCCGGACCGTGGCCTTTTTTGTTTACGGTATAGGGCATGGACGGGGAAGAAGCGCCCCAGATGGAGGAGCAGCCGGTAGCATTGGCCTGCATCATGCGGTCGCCAAACAGCTGGGTCACCAGTTTCACGTACGGCGTTTCGCCGCAACCGGAGCAGGCGCCGGAGAACTCCAGCAGCGGCTGCTCGAACTGGGAGCCTTTCACCGTATTCTTCTTCATGGGATTCGGTTTTTCCGAAACTTCCTTCATTGCATAATCCCAGGCAGGCGCTTTATCAAGCTGGGTATCCAGCGGTTTCATGAACAGCGCTTTGCCGGGCGCCGGGCAGATCTGGGCGCAGTTGCCGCAGCCCTGGCAGTCGTACGGGGAAACCACGATGGCAAACTTGCTGCCGTCTTTTACGCCCATGGCCGGTTTGGACGGATAACCGATCTTCTCCGCTTCCGCGTCGTTCAGCAGTACCGGACGGATGGCAGCGTGCGGGCAGACGAATGCGCACTGGTTGCACTGGATGCATTTTGCCACGTCCCATTCCGGCACGTTGATGGCGATGCCGCGTTTTTCGTAAGCGGAAGTGCCAACCGGGAAGGTGCCGTCGGCATGACGGGCCATAGTGCTGACAGGCAGTTTGTCGCCTTCCTGACGGTTTACAGGAATCAGGATATCATCAACGAACGCGTTGCCGGTCTTTTTGGTTTCCACTTTGTCTTTGGCGTCAGCCCAGGCCGCCGGCACATCGACTTTCACAATGGCTTCGATGCCTTTGTCGATGGCCGCGTTGTTCATGTCCACAACGTTTTGTCCCTTTTTGCCATAGGACTCTTCCACGGCGTCCTTCAGGTATTTCACCGCGTCGGCCAGCGGAATGATATCCGCCAGTTTGAAGAACGCGGACTGCATGATCATGTTGATGCGGCCGCCCAGGCCGATGGACTGGGCAATCTTCACGGCGTCAATGATATAGAAATTAACCTTCTTCTTCGCGATGTACTGTTTTACGGCAGCCGGCAGTTTCTCGTCCAGCTCTTCCGGTGTCCAACTGCAGTTCAGCAGGAAGTTGCCGCCTTCTTTCAGGCCGGACATAATATCATATTTGTAAACGTAGGACTGATTGTGAACCGCCACATAGTCGGCGTCTTTGATCAGGTACGGTTCCATGATGGGCTCTTTGCCGAATCGCAGATGGGATACGGTAATGCCGCCGGATTTCTTGGAATCGTAAGCGAAATAACCCTGCGCATACATGTCGGTGTGGTCGCCGATAATCTTGATGGCGCTCTTGATGGCGCCGACGGTGCCGTCGGAACCCAGACCCCAGAACTTGCAGCCCTTGGTTCCCTTCGGGGTAGCGTTCAGGATCTTGGTGCAGGGCAAGGATGTGTTGTTCACGTCGTCGTTGATGCCAACGGTAAAGCCGTTCTTCGGCGCAGCCTGACGCAGGTTTTCAATGACCGCGTACATTTCGGTGGGCGTAAATTCTTTGGATCCCAGACCGAAACGGCCGCCCACGATGACCGGTTTCATGTCGCTCTGATAGAATGCGCTGCAGACATCCTGATACAGCGGTTCGCCCAGGCTGCCTGGCTCTTTGGTGCGGTCCAGCACCGCAACCTTTTTCACGGTTTTCGGAACCGCGGCCAGGAAATGTTTCACGGAGAACGGACGGTACAGGTGAACCGCCAGCACGCCGATCTTTGCGCCTTCTGCCGCATTGACCAGTTCCGCGGTCTTGACGGCGGTATCCTGGCCGGAGCCCATGACCACGACCAGCTGGTCCGCGTCCTTCGGGCCGTAGTAATTGAACAGATGATATTCGCGGCCGGTAATCTTGCTGACCTTTGCCATGTATTCTTCCACGATTTCCGGAACCGCTTCATAATATTTGTTAACGGCTTCGCGGCTCTGGAAGTAGGTATCCGGGTTCTGGGCCGTGCCGCGCATTACCGGGGCGTCCGGGTTCAGGCCACGCTGCCGGAACGCTTTTACTTCATCCCAGTCCAGCATGTCCGCATAATCTTTGTAATCAAATACTTCAATCTTCTGAATTTCGTGGGACGTACGGAAGCCGTCAAAGAAATTCAGGAAAGGAACGCGGCCTTTGATGGCAGCCATATGGGCTACGCCGGTCAGGTCCATAACTTCCTGCACGCTGCCTTCCGCCAGCATGGCGAAACCGGTCTGACGGCAGGCCATTACGTCCTGATGATCGCCGAAGATGCTCAGGGTGCTGGTTGCCAGCGCGCGGGCCGAAACGTTAAACACGGCCGGCAGCAGTTCGCCGGAAATTTTATACATATTAGGAATCATCAGCAGCAGACCCTGGGAAGCCGTGTAGGTAGCCGTCAGGGCGCCTGCCTGCAGCGAGCCGTGTACCGCGCCTGCAGCGCCGGCTTCAGACTGCATCTCCAACAGTTTTACCGTCTGTCCGAACAGATTCTTTTTGCCTGCGGAAGCCCATTCATCCACGTGTTCCGCCATGGGAGAAGACGGAGTGATGGGATAAATGCAGGCTGCGTCAATAAAAGCATAGGATGCATAAGCGGCGGCCTCGTTGCCGTCCATCGTTTTCATGATAGCCATAAATAGATTCCCCTTTTCATTGAACTGAATACTACTGTTTCTGTTCTGATATTTGTATCTAATATCATAATGAACCATTATAATATTATTCACTTTATTATATCGTATCAACGCCTCTTCCGCAATGTAAAACTTGTTGTATTTTGTATTCTTACCAATTATAAATGATGTGATATAATATTATCGAAAGAAGGTGATGTCTTTGAATATTTTACTTACCTTGCTGAATGAAAAACTGCAGGACCTGCTTCATGCGGAAGCGGAAGTTACCGAAAGCAAAACGGAAACGCTGCTGACCTACGCAAACCCGTACGGCGGAAAACCGCTGCAGGTACTGTACCGGCCCGGAGAAGATTTTAAAGTGACCCTGAACAAAACGCCCCGCTATTACCAGCAGGATTCCACAAAACGTCTGCTGGCCGATGTGGCCAATTATGCGGAAGGAAAAACCATTTCCCTGGACTGCACGGACCACAACGGCACCGAAAGCAGATCGGACCGCGTCGTCAACGCTGCCGACCTGGAAAGCATAGATTTGGACGCTCTCATTGAATTGGCCGTCCGCGTCAGTCTGCTGGACAGCGTCGAACTGAAAGACCTGCTGGCAAGCGGCGGCACGGTCAACGCGCATTTCTGGAACGCCAAAAAGGATTTCCGGTACCGGCAGATCGGGGACCGGCTGGAAAAAATCTGATCCAGCCTGTCCGGCTCTCTGTTGATCCGGCTCTTATTCGCAACGCTTTGCGAGAAAGACACAACAGTAAAAAGCAACAAAAAAAGCGCCTCTGCAAACAGGTAAACCCTGTCCGCAAAGGCGCGTTTTATTTCATCCAGCCAAGCTTGTCCGCCAGATACGCTCCCGTACCCGCCGCAACCGAATTGAGCGCCGAACGGCAGCCGTCCAGCAGCCACTCGAACATCAGCAGCGGAACCGCGGCCCGCAGCGGCAGCCCCAGCATAAAAAGAAGAAACAGCACGCAGTACAGCCCGCTGCCCCGGTGTTTCATCCCCGCCAGCGAGAACAGCAGGATCCAGACAAAGAAACCGACGCCCGGAAGCGCGGATACCGACATGCCAACGTAACGCGCCGCCACCATACAGGCAATTCCCAGATACAGCACCGTGCCCGTTTTGCCCAGCAGTTTTCCGCAGCGCCAGGCCGTCCGGCCCGCTTCTCCTGCAATCCCCATGCGCTGCAGGCTGTGGAGGGCCTCCCCTTCCCCGGAACCGGAAGAGCAAGCGGTAAAGGCCTGCAGCAGAACCGGTTTGAAGTTGCGCAGGAAATGCGCCGGGCAGTCTTTGCCGCAGTGACGCAGCTGGTATCCGTAAACCAGCGTTCCATAAGCCGCACAGCAGAAAGCCGTCACCAGGACCAGTTTCACACCGGGCCACAGAACGGCCAGCCCCCGGATCCCGATTATGGGACAAAGGAGGAAAAACAGACCCAAAGGCAGCAAACGCAGCAACAGGGTTCCCGCATAAGCAAACACATCCCCCAGGGAACGGAACAGCCGGCGGGCTTCTTCGCCCTCCGGTCCGATTTTCGCCGTAGCGGCACCGGTCAGCACCGACAGCAGCAGCGCCCATGGCACAACGGGCCGTAGCCAGCGCAGGCCGAAATCGGAAAAACCGGCAAAAGCGGCCGGAATCTGTGCAGACCCGGCAATGCTTCCCGCCGCCAGACCAAGGACCGCGGCGCCAACCACCGCAATGCTGTGGAAAAACCATAACCGTGCAGGCGACGAACCGTCAGACCGCAGCTGCAGCCGCTGCATCACGCCGGAAACAAGATTCAGAAAAACGATGGGAAGCGCCAGCAGGAACAACAGCTTCAGGTAGGCCATGCCCGCCGAATACAGCATCACATACACGCCGCGCCCGGCGCCCGCGAGGTTAAGGATAAGACCCGCCAGGACGCTGATAACAAACGAAGCGATCATCAGAACCGTACTATTCAATTTTAGATTGACCGGAATACCGTGAATCTGCATGGTCCGCCCTTCCTGTAAAAACGACTGCTTTCTTGCCGACATCTGTTGTAAACGACTGCCTCACAGTTTTTAGAAGCAATCTTGTAAAAAAGCCGGTTCCTTGCGGTTCCGGCTGTATTTTTTTGGTGCGGGCGACAGGACTTGAACCTGCATGGATAAACCGCCAGATCCTAAGTCTGGTGCGTCTGCCAATTCCGCCACGCCCGCAAAACATTTTTAACAAAATGCTGAATATATCTGCGTTGACAACGAAAACCATCCACAATTTAATGATTTTTTACTATCGCACAAGACAAAGAGTCTAGTGCGGTATATGTGTAGTTTACCACTGCTGAAAACACTCAACAAGTTAAATTTACAAAAAAAATATTATTTTGTTTGTAGGTTTACAAAAATTTTAATTAACGGGCATGTCGAACCAAACTTGTAAAGCACATAAAAACATAAAGCCGAACCGAATGGACCAATAAGCGTACATAAGAGAAAAGTGTGCTAAAGAGTTTATAAAAACGGAGGCAACAATATTGGGCAGATGTAGCGTCTTTTGCTCTTTTCTTCACTTTTTGTATTTCTTCTTCGACCTGATTTCTGATCACTTTTTAATTACGGCCGAATAATGATTCAAAGTCAATTTTATTTGAAAAGTTTATTATTTTATTGATTTTAAATAACAAACATGGTATGATACCGTTAAGGAGATCCGAAGTATTTCCTTAAGGAGGGAGGCCCTGCCAATGTTGGAGCTGCATGAAAATATCAGGGCGAGACGCGTCGCGTTAAACATGACGCAGCAGGAGCTGGCGAAAAAACTGGGCTATAAATCCACGTCAACCATCGCCAAAATAGAATCCGGCGAAAACGATATCCCCCAGGCAAAGATTGCCGCTTTTGCCGCTGCGCTGGATACCACGCCGGCTGAACTGATGGGATTACAGATCATAACCATAGGACCTGATGAACCCGACGATACGGTAACGGTCACCATCGCAAAGGGTAAGCCGGAACTGGAAGAAGCCATTAAACGGCTGGACGGTCTCAGCGGAAAAAGACTGAAGAACGTCCTTGCTATTGTCAATGCCATAATCGACAGTTACGAATCCGGCAAAGACTTGCATATGATCATTAATATCGAGTCGCGCCCGGTTGAGTAAGCCGCGTCTCCTGACCGGCATCCGACCGGCACCCGGTTCATATATTCTGTCGTTTTGCATCACGTGATGGAGGGAGAAAGAAAACATGAACATTTTGATATCATAGGCCCTGTCATGATCGGGCCCAGCAGTTCACATACGGCGGGCGCCTGCCGGCTGGGGCTTCTGGCAGCGGGGATCCTGGGGGAACGGCCCCGGAAGGCGGAAATTTTACTGCACGGTTCTTTTGCCCATACCTATAAAGGACACGGGACGGACCGGGCCCTGATTGCCGGTCTGATGGGATGGCAGCCCGATGACGCACGCATTCCCGACGCATTGCGCCTGGCGGAGGAAGCCGGTATGGAGTTTTCATTTACACCGGGGGATCTTGGCTCGATGGCGCATCCGAATTCCGTCCAGTTCCGGCTGACCGGGGCAAAGGGCAATGCCTGCGAAATCATCGGGGCGTCCATCGGCGGCGGGCAGATCATGGTGACCAACGTGGACGGCTACCCCGTAGAATTAAGGGGCGTGCTGCCCGCGCTGTTTGTTCCCCACCGGGACGAGCCGGGGGTCATTGCGCTGGTAAGCACGATTCTGGCACAGAAAATGATCAATATTGCCTCCATGCGGGTGTTCCGCGAAGGCAAAGGGGAAACGGCGACCATGGTCATCGAGTGCGACCAGCCGGTTCCGGCGGACGTGATCCGTCATCTGGAAGAACTGGGGCCGGTAAAGCTGGTACGGTTTGTGGATAAAGTATCGTGACGCGGAGGAATGATCCATGAAGAAAGATAAATTGTCGTGGGCCCGGCTGGTCAGTGAGGCAGAAGCGAAACAGCTTCCGTTGATAGACTATTTACTGGAGAGAAGCGCGGCGCAGGTTGAAACAGACAAAGACGCTGTTCTGAAAAAAACGGAGAGCATGCTGCAGGTCATGGAAGAAGCTGTTGCCTACGGCATGACAGGCGTGAAATCCAACAGCGGGCTGACCGGCGGTTCCGCTAAAAAGTTAAAGGAATATATTACGGCGGCTGCGGACAAAAGGTCGCAGGATCTGTTAGGGCCTGTTGCGGGAACGGCCGTTATGTACGCCCTGGCCGCGGCGGAGGCCAATGCGGCCATGGGCCGTATTGTGGCGGCGCCTACCGCGGGAGCCAGCGGGATTTTGCCGGGGATTCTTCTGTCGCTGAAGGAAAACTGCGGCGTGCCAAGGAAGAAACTGGTGGAGGCTCTTCTGGTGGCCGGCGTGATCGGCGAAGTGATCGCCAACCGGGCGTCCATCGCCGGCGCTACCGGAGGCTGCCAGGCGGAATGCGGCAGCGGCGCGGCCATGGCCGCGGGGGCGGTGGTCTATGTTTTCGGGGGGAACGGGAAACAGATCGGCGACGCGGTTTCCATCGTTTTTAAAAATATGCTGGGACTGGTCTGCGATCCGGTGGCGGGGCTGGTGGAAGTCCCCTGCATCAAGCGCAACGCGGGCAGCGTGATGCAGTGCCTGCTGGCCGCGGAACTGGCGCTGGCCGGCGTGGGCAGTTTCATTCCGGCGGATGAGGCAATCGACGCCATGGACAAGGTAGGACGTTCCCTGCCCGGCGGGCTCCGGGAAACGGCGGAAGGCGGACTGGCCGTGACCCCGACCGCAAAAGCCTGGACGGAAAATTATTTTAAAAAGATTCATGGTTGACAGGTAAATTTGCCTGTGTTATAATAATTTCCGTCATTAAGCGACGCTTATATGGTGGGTATGGTGAAGCGGTTAACACGGCGGATTGTGGCTCCGTTACGCGCAGGTTCAAATCCTGTTACCCACCCCAATTTTTTCATTTTGGGGTGTAGCCAAGTCGGTAAGGCACAGGACTTTGACTCCTGTATGCGTAGGTTCGAGCCCTGCCACCCCAGCCAGATTTTAACGGTCCATTAGCTCAGTCGGTAGAGCACCTGACTTTTAATCAGGGTGTCCCGCGTTCGAGTCGCGGATGGATCACCAGAAAAACAACTCCTGTTCTCCGGGAACAGGAGTTTTTTATTTGCGACGGCAACAGGGGGTAGTATTTTTCTTCGTAATCGTATATAATAAATTAGTTATAAGGGAAAGTGTTTTTATGATTTGCCATTAATTCCGCTGCGCCTTCCGGAGGAAACGTTACAGCCTGCAGGAACGCGACAGGACAGCAAGTAATGGCGAATCATGAAATCACGCAGGAAAGGAGGAACCGGCCATGTACAAAATTTTGAAAAGCTCCAACACCGGCGTTGATGAATTCGACATCGAAGACATGGAAAAAGGCTGCTGGATCGATATCGTCGCCCCTTCTACGGAAGAAATCGATGAAATCGCCGAAGCAACCCATATTTCCAGAGACTTTCTGACAGCCGCTCTGGACCGGGAAGAAAAAGCCCGTACGGAAATTGACGAAGAGCAGCTTCTGGTCGTCATCGACATTCCTTTTTTCCGCAGCAATAAAGATTACGACACCATGCCGTTAGGCATCATTGTCACAAAAGACGTCATCGTTACCGTCTGTCTGGAAAGCAACGCGGTAACGTCCGGCTTTAACGCCAGAACATACAAAATGTTCAGCACCTATAAGAAGACCCGGTTCCTGTTCCAGATCCTGTATAAATCGGCCACGTTGTATCTGAAATATATCCGCAACATCATCCGCAGGACAGATGATTTGGAAGCGCATCTGCGTCAGGCCATGGAAAATTCCAAGCTGTTCAGCATGCTGGACCTGCAGAAATCCCTGACCTATTTCACCACGTCCCTGCGAAGCAATTACATGGTGACGGAAAAACTGCTGCGGCTGCGCACCACCGCCCAGACACAGCAGCTGATCAAGATGTACGAAGAAGACGAGGACCTGCTGGACGATGTTATCGTAGAATACAAGCAGGCCATTGAAATGGTCGAGATGTACAGCCACATCGTGCAGAGCATGATGGAAGTGTTCGCTTCCATCATCAGTAACAACCTGAACCTGGTGATGCGGTTCCTGGCTTCGGTCACCATCATCCTGGCCATCCCCACGTTTATCTCCGGCCTGTGGGGCATGAACGTGCCGGTACCTTTCGCAGAGTTTACCCACGGTTTCTACATCGTGTTCGGACTCGCCTGCGTAGTGAGCCTGCTGGCCGGTTACTGGCTGTGGAAAAAGCATATGTTCTGAACTGGAATGACAAAACAAAAAGGCAGTTCCCAAATCGGGAACTGCCTTTTTTATGGTTATTTCACAATCAGTACCGGAATGTTGGAATACTGGGAGATTTTAGTACTTACGCTGCCCAAGAAGAATTCAGCCAGGCCGGAAAGCCCGCGGCTGCCCAGCACGATGGCATCCGCCTTCTCCGCTTTGGAAATAGTCAGGATGCGTTCGGAAGGATGTCCCAGTTCAATCCTGTAGTCGGCAGCGCCGGCAAAACCGGTCTCTGTCACTTTTTCCCTGGCCCGGGCCAGTATCTCTTTCCCTACTTCTTCCAGATCCGCGTTGCTCTGACTGATAATATTGTGGTCCAGAGGAACCGCCAGCAACGCAGCATTATTATAGGGCTGGATAACCGTCAGCACCAGCAGCTCGCCCTCAAACTTTTCTGCCAGGGCGCAGGCCTGCTCCAACGCGCGCCAGGCGCTTTCCGAACCGTCAACGGGAACTACGATTTTTTTAAACATGTTCATCCCTTCTTTCATTATTTCTGTGTATCAGGCAGAGCCGCCTGAAAGAACCTGCCTGAAAGGATCTGCCTGAAAGGATCTTCTACTCCTGCTCTTCTTCTGCGGCGCTGTTAATTTTCTGTTTCGGTTTGCCGTGTCTCCGCAGTTCTCGCTCCGCCGCCCGTTTTTCCCGCGCCTCACGGATGCGTCTGGACTTGGAGCTTTCCCTCCGCTGGAAATCCGTTTCCGGTTTTGCCTGGGGCTCGATGTAAGTGCCGTGATTCCCGAACCGGTAGTACAGCGCGTAACCGATGATCAGCGCAATGGGGATAAAACCGACCAGATACCGCCATTTCCCTGCCGTAAGCACCAGGAAATTATAGCCCAGGGCGAAAATGGGAATCAGGATATAACTCAGTATCCTCGCATTCCGGGACCCCCGGCCAAAGAAACGCATGATTGCCACCCAGACGATAACGCCTACGGCAAAGCTGACAAACGACATGAACAGTAAAAACAGGAATATCTCGAAATTCAAATCAGAAAACCTCCAAACGCTGTATTTCTACAATTATTTATTTTTTCAGCAATTACTAATTTTTCAGTAACTACTAATTTTTTCTGCAGTTACTTGTTTCTTCCGCAGCTGCTTATTTACACATCAAACTTCTTCGTTTCGTCGCCCAGCGGCTTGTCCTTGTCCGGGTCGTTCTTAAAGATGTCGATGTTGTCCTTCGCGTATTTCACCGCGTCGTCATACACTTTCTTGAAAGCGCTCAGGTCTTTCGGCTTGCCGGCCTTGATCCATTCCATGACAACCCGGCCAAGGCCATAGGTCATGCCGACGGCCAGGGGGATCTGCAGGGGGGCAAAGGGAATCAGCGTCGCCAGCTTGCCGCCGGCAAATACCGTGCCCATGGAACCCAGCAGGCTCACCGCCGCTTTTTCCGTAATCTTTTCTTCGTAAACCGAGCCGATCTTCATGATCATATAAATATCGTTGGCGATCGTGGAAAGTGTGCCGAGACCCGGGACCACCACAATTACGCCGGCGCGGGCCGCCGCCCATTTGCACAGGGAAAGAGCTTCTTCTTCCCTGTCCTTATCGTCGATTACCGTGATTTTTTCATCTGCCA
>JAFSOW010000005.1 GCA_017443165.1 Acidaminococcaceae bacterium
ACGTATCTGACTGGGATGAAATGTCCAGAAACGGCACGGCCACCACCGGGAACTCCAGGCCTTTGGATTTATGTACGGTCATCAGCTGGATCGCGCCCTCTGACACTACCGTAGCGGCTGCCTCCCTGTCCTTTGCTTCCGCCAGTTGCTGAAGGCGCGCGGCAAAGTCCTGGACAGTGCCCTGTTTCTGCGCCGCAAAATCGTGTGCCATCCGGTAAAACTTGCGCAGGTTCGACAGCTGCTCTTCCCCGTTATCCTGTAAGGCCAGTATCGCTTCCGGATGCAGCAGCCTGCGGATCTCCCGGCAGAAACCGGGCAGGTTCATGACAGCGGCAGCCGCAGGCAGGGGGCGCAGCAGCGCCACCGCTCTGGCCGGCGTTGTATCTTCCCCGTTCCTGCCTTGTTCCTGCAGCAGGAAATCCCACAGAGATATGGCCGCCACGTTTTTCGCGGCCTTGTCTTTATTAAGTTTCGCCAGGGCGATGTGCAAACGGGTCAGCAGCGTATCGCTAAGGCCCATGTAAACAGACCGGAGCACAGCGGACAGGTTCAAATCGTCATGGGGGTTGACGGCAAAACGGAACAGGTTCATCAGGTCCCGGATCTCCGTCCTTTCAAAGAAGCCCCGGCCGTCTGTCACGGCATAGGGAACCGCCCGTTTCTGCAGCGCTTCGGTAACGGCGGCAATATGGGTCATGTTCTGTAACAGGACGGCCATGTCGGCGTAGGCGATCCCGTCCCGGTGCAGTTCGGCCAGCCGGTTTGCCAGCCAGGCGGTTTCCGACTGCCGGGCTTCCTCCAGGCCGGCTTTCGGCGCAGATTTGTCCTCTTTATAATGCTGTACAAACAGTTCCGGTATGCAGTCACTGTGGCGAACAGCTTTTAACGCCTCGTAATATACGTCCTTTTCCTCATCGATGCCCATGAGGCCGGGGAACAGGTCGTTGCAAAGCTGCAGGACCGGCTCCACGGTGCGGAAATTATCGTTTAGACGGATCAGTTCCCCGCCATTCTTCACGATTTCGTTGCGCACTCTGGCAAAGACGCCCACGTCGGCTCCGCGGAACCGGTAGATGGACTGTTTGGCGTCCCCCACTACGAAGAGGCGGCGGTCTTTCAGCTCATCTTTGTTCCCGCCGCACAGAAGGTAAACCAGCTGGCGTTGCCGCTCATTGGTATCCTGGAATTCATCCACCATGATGTACCGGAACTGCCTTCTGCATTTCGCCAGCACATCCGGGTGGTGTTCAAGCAGATCCAGGGCCTTCTCTTCCAGGTCGTCAAACGAAAGCAGGCCGGCTTCCCGGAGTTTCGTGTCCAGATACCCCCGCATCTCCAGGAGATACTCTTCCCAGGCCGGTGCCAGTGACCGGGCTCTTACGCAGAGAGGATACGCGATGATCCGTTCCAGACCGGTTTTTAAGGCGGCAATTTCCTCTTTATTCGTGCCTCTTTTGCTTAGCCCCTGGCATATAGACTGCAGAAGATCCAGGTTTTCCTGTTTCGTAAGATACTCTAATGCATGCTGCAGATTTTCTGCATTATTTTCCAGTACTTTCCGGTTACCCGGTGTACAATCTGTCAGAAACTCCGGAGTTACAACATGACGGAGACGGCCGGCTTCCTGCACTATCTCTGCCAGTTCCTCGTCGTATTTCGCAGTCACTCCGCCTCTGGCAAAGGAGAAGCCTTTCTGCAAAAGACTGAGGGTCTGTTCCTGCAGGCTGCGGCTTCCGTATTCGTCACAGAGAAGCGCCGCTGCCTGATTCTGTTCATGCAGCAGACGGCGAAGATGGTTTCTGACTTCCGTTACCAGAAAATCGTTATGATCCCGTTCTTCCAGCACCACAAATGCAGGATCCAGGTCGCTTTCCACCGGGTTGGCCCGCAGGAGACTGCTGCACAGGCCGTGTATCGTGCCAATCTGGGCATGGGTCAGGTCTTTCAGCTGTCGCTGCCAATAGATCCGTTGCGTCTCTTCCTGACAATCTTTGCAGATTATTTCTATTTCGTCCCGTATCCTGTCGCGCATTTCAGCGGCAGCCTTCCGGGTAAAGGTTACGGCCAGGATCTCCCGGGGCAGCACCGTGTCTGCCGGCGGCCGGAGCCCCAGACCGAGGATGTACAGAAAGCGCTGCACCAGCACCCTTGTTTTACCGCTGCCGGCGCCAGCCGACACCGCCACATTGGTATCGATGCAGTGAATCGCCCTGTCCTGAGACGGTGTTAATGAAAACTCAGCCATTGAGGTCCTCCTCTTCCCGGTTCCGTGTCAGCACGCGGAACCGGCAAATCTCCGCCGCAGGGCAGTTTCTCTCGCAGTCTTTCGACGGGGTCGGGCTGAAATCGCCTTCTCCCATGTGGTCCAGTATGTCTCCCAGTACGCGCTGCAGTGTTGCCTGCAGGTCTTCCATATCCGAAACGGCTGTTGCGGTGCCGTTTTCGTCTTTTGCTTCCGAAAAGGTTTTCCAGGGAACCGTATCTGCCGCTGCCGGAAACATAAAGCTTTCTTTGCGTTCCGCGTCTTTCAGGCTGTAATAGCCGCCGCCGGCAACATTGCCTCCGTTTTGCATTGCTGCGGCAAGGAGATACAGAGGCAGCTGCAGGTCCGTATCCGCAAACGCTTTTTTGTTCGGTGTGTCGCCGCTCTTGTAGTCCGTAATGAAATAAGCGTCCCCGGCCCTGTCGATGCGGTCGATCTTCCCGTTCAGATAAATGCGGCGGCCGTTAATATCCAGCGCGAACTCTCCCTTATCCTTTTTACCGAAGGACTGTTCCGTGGAGACCGGGCGCCATTCCCCCTGCTCACTGTAGGCAATTTCGCTGCGCAGCCACCGCTGCAGCAGGTTCCGCTGCTGTTCCTTATCATGCTGCCAGAAATCGCCCGGATAGAGCCAGCCTTTATCCGCGAATTCCTGACAGGTAACATCAAAAATTCCATCCAGTTCTTTCTGCAGTTC
>JAFSOW010000056.1 GCA_017443165.1 Acidaminococcaceae bacterium
TGGATAATCTGTCCGGTGATCTGACTTACTTAAGCAGCGCCTGGGATGGTCTCATCCTGAAGGTGATGAAAGGTGATGCTTCATCTGGGCTGCGTGGTTTTGTGCAGGAGCTTAATTCCCTGGTAAACCACTTCAGCAAATCCATTGATGAAAACGGCCTGGGTGTGCGTTCCGTGTTAGATTTGGTAGGCAAAGCGGTCGTTGACCTGAAAAACAAATTCCTGGAACTTGACGGGGTTGGTTCTATCCTTGCCGGCGGTGCTCTGGCCGGAGGATTATACAAAATTTATAAGGGCGCAAAAAGCATCGCGGATATGGTAGGCGGCGGAACTAAAACCGGTCTGCCGGGTACGGGATCTCTTGGCGGCGGTGCGGGTTCTATGACGATACAGGCGGGTACTGTTATCGTAAATGGAAACGCCGTGACCGGTGGCGGAGGCTTGCCAACGGCCGGAGGCGGGGCTGCAGGCGGTGGTCTGGGTACCGAAGCACCTCCCGTTGTATCTAAATGGGGCGCGTTTAAATCGTTTTCCAAGCTGGCCATCCCGCTGAGTTTGCTTACTACTGCATATGAGACATATAATGCCGCCCCAGATAAGCAGGCAGAAACGGCCGCACGCGGTGTATCCGGGCTTGCGGGCGCTGAAGTAGGCGCGGCTATTGGTACGGCCCTTGCCGGTCCTATCGGAACTGTCGTAGGTGGTGCTTTAGGGCACTTGGCCGGTACAGCTGTTATGGATAAAGCAGTACAGCTTGATATCCGGCATCAGATTGAGATGGACGAACTGGAAAACTTCTCACTTTCTGAAATCGGTCTGACCGAGGATGAAATCTGGGAAGACAAGGATGGAATAATTGACGGCGCTGAGGAAACAGGCTCTGCTATTACAACTGAGTTCCGGAAAGCTGCAGACGAAAGCACCGGAGCCTGGTCGGCAGCTGCTGATGATTTAAGCGGAATTTTTGACCGTATTAAAGCTGCGGCCAGCGGCGTGAGTATTGCTGGAGGCGCTGCCGGTGTTCCTGCACACGCTACCGGCACGCTGAACTTTCCGGGCGGTCTGGCACAGATCCATGAGCACGGCGGAGAGCTGGTTGACCTTCCGAGTGGCAGCAGGATTTATCCGGCAGGGACTACTGAACGCATTATCCAGCGCGAACTGCAGACGCCGCGAAGTAATCCGCCGTCCGTCAATATTTCCGGCAATACGTTTATGGTTCGGGAAGAAGCAGATATTGACAGGATTGCTTACCGGCTCATGCAGCTGATGAGCCAGTCGGAGATGAATTACGGAGGGGCTTAAAATGGCATCTACATGGAACGCGCTGGGAACGCTGCTGAATGTTGCAGGGATGCTTTTTGGCGGCACCGGGCAAAAACGGCAGATTATTCTCAGCTGTGAATCAGAAAAAGTTATTCTGCCCGTTACTCCGCGGAAATATTCTGTGCAGGACGGGCAGATGAATAAAGTGGTCAGCGTGGAACAGTTAGGGGAAGCGCTGATCTTCGGGTTGCCGGCAGCGAAGAAGATTTCCTTTGAGGGTTTTTTCTCAAATCCGGATCACGATTATCCGTTTGTGGTCGGCGACGGAAACTCGCCAGGCGAAATGGTAGATCTGATCACAAAATGGAAAGAGAAGCGTAAACCGGTGCGGGTGATTATTACGGATTCACCGGTTAACCTGATGGTTGGCATTATGCGGTTTGACTGGCACGAGCAGGACGGCTCCCGCGATATTTATTATTCCATGGATTTTACGGAATACAAAGATTTGAACACGCCCGCAGCGTTAAACGAACGACAGACTGATGAACAGACGGGGCTGAAAAAACGGCCGGGACCATCGGTCAGGACGACTGGGGCCAGTAAGATCCGAACCGGATCTGACATTGTGGACGTGGCCAGAAAAGCGTATGGCCAATGTAACAAATGGCGCCGGATTGTTAAAAATAATAACCTGAAAGACTTAGCCATCAATAACGTTGGGAAGCTTCGAAGGCTGGTGATCAAATGATCATCAAGCATAAAGACGAAGACATTACCCGTCTGGTAACAAAGATTGAATGGTCAGGATCCAGGCTGCAGGCTGCCCGGTGTTTGTCTTTTGATATGGTGCAGGACCTGCGGGATCCCAACCTGCCAAACCATCCGATTGACAATGGGGAAACAGTATACGGATACGATGAGGAAAATAACCTGCAGTTCCAGGGAAATGTGTTTCGGGTGGAAAAGGACGTTCAAGCTTCCAAGGTTACAATCCGGGCTTTTGATAATTTGTACATCCTGAGCAAATCAAAGACGACTCGTAAGTTTACGGATATGAAGGCTGAAGACATCACAAGAGCGGTTTGCTCGGAGATGGGAATAAAAACAGGGAATATAATTTCGACCGGGGAACCTGTTTCCTTTATTGCTACCCGAAAATCCGGATACCAGATTATCCTGATGGCCTACACAGAAGCAGCCAAGAAAACAAAGAAGAAATATGCTCCGGTAATGAACGGGGATAAGCTGGACGTGATTGAGAAGGGAACGCTGATTGAAAAGTATGAGGCGAATGGTTATAACAACGTCCTGAACGGCCGGTATAGCGAAAGTATTGAAGATATGGTCAACAAGATCATGGTCACTGACCAGAACGGGAATGTTACCAGTTATCAGTCTAAAGACGACCAGATAAAAAAATACAGCATGATTCAGGATGTGTACAAATCCAGCCCGAACGCAAACGCTCAGCAGGAAATCGAAGCTATGTTCAAAGGCCCGGACCGGTCCGGCGTTGTGGAATGCCTGGGTGATTACCGAATTAAAGCTCCGTACTCCATAAAGGTACAGGAACAGCTTTTCAAGGGGCAGTTCTGGATAAAAAGTGATTCCCACACGTTTGAGGGCGGAACGCACATGATGAAGTTGGAACTGGAATTCGAAAATATTATGACAGAAGAGGAGGCAGACACGAGTGGGTAATGAGAAAACTCCGCCGGCAGAACACAGCGTTGCAGGCATGGTGGATCTTATGCACAAAGTGGCATCCGGTGCCCGGCCACAAGGTCCGCAGCTGGGAATCGTGCTTTCTCCGCCTCCGGAAATAGAAATAAAACTTAATAATATTATTCTGACAAAAAAAGAAATATACATAGACGAA
>JAFSOW010000057.1 GCA_017443165.1 Acidaminococcaceae bacterium
GTTGGATGAAGCAACTTCTTCATTAGATACTGCGACGGAAAAGATTGTGCAGCAATCATTGGAAAACCTGTCTGAGAACCGGACGACCATCACCATCGCCCACAGACTTTCTACAATAGTTAATGCTGACAGAATCTTTGTGCTCCAGGATGGTATCGTGGCAGAGGCCGGAACCCATGAACAGCTGATGCGCAAAAACGGGATTTATAAAACGCTGTATGAACTAAGTGAATAATAAAAAATATGCGTTATCACAAATGCCGTTTATGTCCGCTCTTTTTCAGCAGTCTCTTTATACAGCTTTTCCCTTTGGGCAATAACCGTAAAATTCTTCAGTTTGCAATACACGATACGACGGACAGAGGCATCAATATCCGCCAGGGAAAGCTTTCCGCCTTTCACGGCCTGCAGCGTGCTGCGATAAATACGCTGCTGTACTTCCGGATCATGGCAGCTCAGCAGTATGTCCGACCCGGCCTGAATGGCAACGATACCGATTTCTTCCGGCTTATATCCTTCGCTGACGGCGCCCATGTCCAGATCGTCGGTGATGACGATGCCCTGATAACCCAGCTGGCTCCGCAGCATTTGTTTCAGGATGACTGGCGAAAGGCTGGCAGGTTTTGCATCAAAGGCAGGATAGCGGATATGGCCGGCCATCACCATGAACTGGTGGTGGGGATACTGGTCGATGACGTGCCGGAACGGCAGAAGGTCTTCCTGTAAAATTGTCTGCTGGGGCACATTCACTACCGATTTATCGGTATGGGGGTCGGTTTCACTGCGGCCCATGCCCGGGAAATGTTTGATGGTAAACAGAACGCCGCTGTCCCGTAAGCCGCGGCAGGCCTGTTCCCCAAAAGATGTGACCTGCTGCGGTGTGGTCCCGTAGGTGCGGCCGTGCATACGGCTGCTGATATCAAGAACCGGGGCAAAGTCAAGGTTGAAGCCCAGTTCCCGGATATCGTTCCCGGTTTTGTTCGCATGCGTGTACGCGTCTTCCGGTTTGCCCTTGCTGATTTCCGTTGCGGAAGGAGCCGTGTAGGCTTGTTGCTTCATCCGGGTCACCAGTCCCCCTTCCTGATCTACCGAAAGGAAAAGGGGGAGTCTGTAAGAGTTCAGCGTCAGGTCCTTTAGGGCAGCATTTAGTGTTTTGACCTGTTCCCGGCTTTCCATGTTCCGGTCAAACAGGATGACACCGCCCACATGCATGGAAGCAAGGTTGTTTTTTGTGCTTTCTGAGAGCGTTGTTCCATGGATGCCCACAAACATCATCTGGCCGATTTTTTCTTCCAGAGTCATCTTGTTTGTGACAGAATCTGCCAACTGTCTGAGACCCTTTTCCGTGGCCCAGTTGTCCGCGGCAGGCCCTGCAGTCCGGTTCGTTCCCTTTTCAGCGGCGCTGCAGCCGAAAAACAGGGACATTATACATAATAAGGTAGCGCAAAGAGTAAGCTGCTTTTTCATAATATGCATCCATTCTCCGAATCTATTGTAGTAGTTCATATTATATCATAATTATAGCGTTGCGCGGTACTTACCGAAAATGGTATGATATAAAAAAGCTGTAATGCAGAACGGGGAATATTTTTCAGATTCACTGTCAGTTGCGGAGGTATGGGCTATGAAACTCAGGACTTATTATCTCCTGTCGTGGTTAAGCGGACTACTGACGCTGTTTTTTTCCGTTGGAGGAGCTCTGGCGTTTGTAACTTATCTCAGCAGCCCTTCCACCGTAGACGGCATTGTCCGTAAAGGGCATATGAGTATCATGGAATTTATTCTGCCGCTGTGTTTAATCGGTCTGGTTTGTTTTATCCTGTATCTCTGCGTTTCCCTGTTTTGTGTTTTCCGCAGGCTGAAGACACAGGAACACAGGTTTCTGCATTTTCTGTTGAATCTTGTTTTATATCTGGTTACTGCGGCGGGTACGGTTCCGTTACTGATACTTCTGCTTAGTTAGGAAATTGACTTTTGCACGGATTTTTACTATAATTTATAAAGTATGATAAACATCATAGGAAACTGACCCAGTGGTAACTTTCTTAAGTTTTTTCTGTACAGCAGAGTTACAGGCTTTGGCAATGCCAGGAAGGATGGGCATTATGGGTGAGAAGTTTAAGACCTTTATTTCCTGCACAAAAGAAGATAATTTGAAGCTGCTGGCATTTGTAATTGTTTTGCTTGCCATCATTGCGTTTTTTGGCTGGTAATGCCAATGTGTCTTTTTTGTTAAATATGGGTTTTTACTGTACTATATATTGTGATTTTATGTTATAATGAATCAACAATGGTAATTTGCTCTGTGTAAGTTATGTTTTTATTATGTGATTTTTGAATTTGGTCAAAGCGTTTATTACCCGTGGAAGGTATTCAGGTAAACCGGCTTTTGAAAGACATAAATTTTGACTGCAAAGGTGTGATTTGATGAAAAAATCAAAGCCTAATATTTTTGTATATATGTTAGCCTATCTTGCGATCCTGATGCGCTGGATGCGCCGGAGCACGCTGGGCAAAGTAGTAACCGCAGGTCTTTTGATCGTGCTTGTCAGCGGTACGTATAACCACCTGAGCGCAGCTCCTTTTTTTGCGGATAACGCCCAGCCCAAACTGACGGAAACGGAAAAGGTTGAGCAAAAAGGAAAAGAAGAGATTGCGAAGAAGGCGGAAGTTCAGAAGAAAGAAGTAGAAGAGGCCAAGGTTGCTTCACAGCCTGTAACGAGCCATACCTATAGCCTGGTTATAACGAAAAGCGCGTACCGGCTATCCCTGTTGGACAACGGGACTCCGATCAAGGAATATAACTGTGCGGTAGGCCGTAACCCGGGTCAGAAAACAAAGACCGGTGACGCAAGGACGCCGGTTGGCACCTTCAAGGTTGAGTCCATCAATCCTTCTTCCGACTGGGTTTCCGATGAAGATGGAAAAGGCGCCTACGGGCCCTGGTTCATCACCCTGGATACCAGGGAACTAAGCAAGGGCGAATGGAACGGTATCGGTATTTCCGGAACAAATAAACCGGAAGGTCTGGGAAGAGCCTCTTCGGCAGGCAGTGTACGGGTACGGAACAGCGATATCGAAGAGATTAAAAAATTTGTGAAGGTCGGCACAGTCGTCACGATCAAAGAGTGATAAGCAGTCAAAGAGTTATTCCTCAAAGAAGCGCTTGCGGAATAGCTCTTTCTTTTTATAAAAAACCGTATTGTATTTAGGGGATCTGCGGGAATTGACCGTGATCCGGAAAGCGAGCTTGCCATGAAAACGAATCGTAAACTGACAAATATTACAGCTGTACTGATGGCTGTATTGGTGCTGTTTTGTGCTATGACCATAACGGGCTGTGCCGGAGAAGATAACCCGAAAGAAAAGTCTAAGATTACAGAAACGAAGAAGACGCCGGAGCAGATAGCCGCAGAAAAGAAAGCGAAAGCAGAAGCCGAACAAAAAGCCAGGGAAGAAGCAGAGAAGAAAGCGAAAGAAGCGGAAGAGAAGGCTAAAAAAGCGGCGGAAGAAAAAGCGAAACAGGAACAGGCGCTGATCAAACAGAATGCGGACCAGAAAAAATACCATATTTTTATTAAAAAGAGCGCATTCACCCTGTACCTGCTGGATGACAAGAACAATGTGATTAAAGCGTACGACTGCACCCTAGGTAAGAACCCGGGGCAGAAACAGAAGCGGGGCGACATGAAGACCCCGACCGGAACGTTTTTGGTAGATGAAATCTGCGATGCCCGCAGTTGGACACACGACTTCGGTGATGGCAAGGGTGAGATAAAAGGGGCTTACGGTCCCTGGTTTATCAGTCTGGACACAGATGCAATGAGTAAAGGCGCCTGGGGCGGCATCGGCATCCATGGTACCCACAAACCTGATGTGATGCGGGTCCGTGATTCGGAAGGATGCATCCGTTTGCAGAACCGGAATGTTGAGGAACTGAAGCAGTATGTGCGGGTGGGCACGAAAGTTGTAATTGAAGAATAAATTCTTCAGGCGGGGGATTGAAGCAATTTGAAAAAGATAAATCCGGCAGTGTACCTGTTTTCACTGGGACATTTTGCCGTAGACTGGAGTCAGGGAGCGATACCCGCTCTGTTGCCGTATTTTATACAGCATTATGATCTGTCGTATCAGGCGGCAGGCGCCCTGGTTTTTGCCAATGTAATGATTGCTTCCGTCCTGCAACCGATATTCGGTTATTATTCCGACCGGATTTCCCGGCCCTGGTTTATCCCGCTGGGTCCTTTGTTCAGCGGAATCGCCATATCGTTGATGGGTTTTTGCACTTCCTACTGGGCTATTTTTGCGGCGGCGACGCTGTGCGGAATCGGCAGTGCGATTTTTCATCCGGAAGCCGCGCTGATGGTCAACCGTATTGCCGCGAAAGCAAAAGGACAGGCGTTAGGGACTTTTGCCGTAGGGGGTAACGCCGGGTTTGCGGTGGGCCCGGTAGCGGCAGGTTTTTGCGCGTATAAGCTGGGAATACACACGTTGTTGCTTTTCGTTGTGGTCAATGCAGTGTTGGCAGCGATGATTCTGGCAAAGATGCCTTCCGTCCTGCAACAGATTTCTTCTCAAAAAGAAGAAGAGAAAGAAAAACAGGCCGTAAAACCGAAAAAGAATAACTGGCCTGCGTTTGCCAAACTTTCGGTTACAATTCTGGCCCGTTCCATCGGATTTACGATGAGCAATACGTTCATTCCCATTTATTGGATGACCGTGCTGCACACCTCCGCGACACAGGGGACTACCGCATTATCGTTCCTGTTTACGTTGGGTGCCTGCATAACCTATACAGGCGGCCTGATTTCCGACAGGTTCGGTTATCTTAAGATTATCCGGGCGGCATTTTTGTGCATGGTTCCCACGTATTTTATTCTGACGCACACGACGAATGTCTGGCTTGCTACCGTATTATTGATTCCTGCGGCCGTTTCCGTGTTTATGCCATACAGCCCGATTGTTGTATTAGGGCAGTCCTATCTGGCAAAAAATGCCGGTTTCGCTTCCGGCGTAACACTGGGGCTGTCAACTACCTTAGGCGGAATCTTTGCGCCGCTGGTAGGGCGCGCGGCGGATATCTGGGGACTGGTAACGGCACTGCAGATTTTCTGGATTGCCGGAATTGCCGGTCTGATTGCAGCATTTATGCTTCCGGAACCGGAAAAGGAATAAGAAAGCAGGAAATAAAAAGAAAGAGGATTTCGTAATGGACCAGGTTAAAGAAAACGTTGTGGTTGTAACGCCGGATAATTTTCAGGCGGAAGTGCTGGAGTGTGAAAAACCGGTTCTGGTAACCTTTTATGCGAATTGGGACCAGCCTTGCCGTATGCAGCAGCCGGCGCTGGATTCCATCGCGGACAGGCATCCTGAAATTAAGGTGTGCAAACTGGATGTTGAAGAGCATGCTGCTTTTGCGCAGCAGTTTGGTATTATGATGATTCCCACGACGATCGCTTTTAAAAATGGGAAAAGGGTTAAACGGGCCAGCGGCCTGCGCCTGGAGCATGTTTTACTGAGCATGGTAGAGTAAACGAAAAGGACTTAGTGTAAAGAAAAGAGGGAACGAAAATGGCAGTAACCGTAGTTAACAAAGAAAATTTTAAAAATGAAGTATTAAAAGCGGATAAACCGGTGCTTGTTGACTTTTGGGCAACATGGTGCGGTCCCTGCCGCATGATGGCTCCCGTAGTGGAAGCGATTGCGGAAGAACATCCGGAGTTAAAAGTATGCAAAGTGGATATTGACGAGAATCCGGAACTGGCGCAGCTTTTCAACGTTATGAGCATTCCAACGCTGGCGGCTTTTAAAGACGGTCAGCTGACGGGAACCGCGATTGGCTACCAACCGAAGGAAAGTGTACTGAAACTGTTTGCGTGAGGAAACATGATGGATATTATTATTATCGGCAGCGGTCCTGCAGGTGTTTCCGCTGCTTTGTACGCAAAACGCGCCGGCGCGGATGTAACGGTGATCACCCGGGGCAGCGGGGCGCTGGCAAAGGCGGAGAAAATTGAAAATTATTATGGCCTGGCCGAGCCTCTGACGGGCGCGGAACTGGAAGCAAACGGTATTGCCGGGGCGAAACGGCTTGGCGTAAGCTTTATCGAAGATGAAGTGGTGGGCCTTGCCATGAACGACGATTTTACCGGGCTTGTCGTACAGACGCCGGGCCGTGCCTGCGAAGTGAAAGCGGTAGTGCTGACAGCGGGAAGCACACGGCTGGCGCCGAAGATTCCGGGGCTGAAAGAATTAGAAGGCAAAGGTGTAAGTTACTGCGCTATATGCGATGCGTTCTTCTACCGTCAAAAGACCGTGGCGGTTCTGGGTGAAGGGGACTACGCCCTGCACGAAGCGGAAATTTTGCTGCCCCATGCCGGCAAGGTGATGCTGTTCACCAACGGAAAAGAACCGGAGGTGAAAATACCGGATACCATTGAAGTACATAAGGAAAAAATCATTGCCGTGGAAGCGGAAAACGCGAGTGGGATGGAACGCGTAAGCGGACTGCGAACGGAAGACGGTGCCGTTACTCCGGTGCAGGGCCTGTTTGTTGCGCTGGGTACGGCAGGCAGCGTTGATCTGGCCCGTAAAATCGGAGCAGCTACAGATAACAACCGTATTGTTGTTGATGGAGAGATGGCTACCAATGTGCCCGGACTCTATGCGGCTGGCGACTGCACCGGCGGCCTGCTGCAGGTGGTAAAGGCGGCCTATGAAGGCGCTGTGGCAGGATTGGCGGCGGCGAAATATGTGAGGAACCGGAAATAATTAAAGATACAGCAGAATAAAAAACTGCCTGTGACATGGTTGTTTTCATGTCACAGGCAGTTAGATTTTTTACGCCATATCATAGTTTGCGTTCACATAGTTCCTGATCCGTTCCAACCGCTGCCCGGTGGCGGGATGGCTGGATAAGATGCGGGTGGCGAAACTCATCCGGGATTCTCCCTGGCTGATAAGGAGAAGTCCGTTGTACAGTTCTGCGCCCAATCCGATTTTGCATGCATACAGGTCTGCTTCATACTCGTCCTGCCGGGAACTGAACGTAGTGATAAGGTGCAGGGGCAGCTGCATCAGGAACTGGAACAGCCAGATCTGGATGAGGAAAAACCAGGAAATGATGGCGGTGATCCAGCCGATGACGGGGATGAAACTGATAATCTGAAGAGCCAGCGTGATGAAGCTGTAGATTCGCACGACCAGATTTCCGAAAGAACTCATGGTGCTGGTCAACAGGGCGGTGTTGGTGTCCCGGTTCTGGATGTGACCCATTTCATGGGCCAGGATACCGGCGATTTCGTTTACCCTCATATTCGTTAACAGAGGCAGCGTGACTGCAATATTATTACTGCCGACCGCAAACGCATTCAGCATTTTTGCGTTACAGATGTATAAATTATAATCATCCATATCCAACCCGGCCTTCCGGCAGACGATGGACATGGCCTGCTTCAGCTGTTCCCCGGCGACGCCAGTGGGAGCCTGGCAGTTCATGGACCAGCAGAGATAACGCTGCATAAGCCGGGTACGGTACAGCAGGCAGGGAATCAGCAGGGTCAGGGCAGATAAAACGATAATTATATTTGTTTCCGTAAAGGGAATATTAAAATAGTTCATTCCTTCCTGCAGCCACTGCCAGCGGATAGGGCTGAACAGTTCTATAAGTCCCCAAAAGGTGGAAACAATCAGGAAATTCACTATAAACGTCAGGCTGAGGACAAAGATGTCCCGAAGCAGGTTATATAACATACAGGCTCCTTTTTCTAACATATCTGACTAAAATATTTGCTTATTTTAAATTATACTACAGAATAATCAGTTTTCAAAAATAAATTAAAGATGTACCCGATAGCAGTTGTGATAATTACGGTTCTGATATATAATGTAACCATCTTTTCTGATACCGGAAAAGATTCTGGTAATGATAACATAGAACGGTAATGATTCATTTCAGCACATACAAGACGGAACAACGTTGCAGTGTTGGACTTTGTAAAAGAATGGAGAGTTTTTTATGGAAGAAACTGTGAATACCCATGCGTCTGAAAAAGAATGCAGTACGACGCCGGCCCTGACTCATGTGGAAGCGAATCAGGAGGGGTACCGCTGGGTGGCGATTACGGCCATGCTGTTTGCCATCGGTATCATTCTGCATACGGTAAGTCCCAATGTGGGGGGCGTTACTCCTAACTGGACCATCGCCATGTATTCCATTGTCATCAACCTGACCCGGCCGCCTTTGAAACGGGCCATCGGCATTGGCTTTGTGGCCGGCCTGACATTGATTCCATCGTCCAAGTCAGCATTCCCGTTGGGGAACATTGCAAGTGAACTGAGCGGGGCGACTACCTGCTGCCTGCTGTTGAAAGCCTTTGTGGCCTGCCGTATGGGAGACTGGCGTCTTACCCCATTTATTACCGGCTTTGCTTCCACCTTTGTATCCGGCGGCGTGTTCACTTTTATTTTAAAATTAGTGCTGGGCCTGCCGCTGAAGGTATGGATTTTTGCCATGCTGCCGGTAGTGGCGGTAGTCGGCGTGCTTAACGGCCTGATCACGTTCGGTCTGTTCCGTCCTGTAAAGAAACTGTTTTACGCGCAGGAAGGGGGCGAAGATAAATGAATTCCGTGATTTCTGTTTCCGATTTTTATTTTAACTATCTCCGCTCTGATCTGGTGCTGAAAAATGTGAATATAGAAATTGAAAAAGGCTCTTTTACTGTAATCATTGGTCCAAGCGGCGCAGGGAAGACTACGCTGTGCAAAGCCTTGACGGGTATCGTTCCGTTTTATTCCGGCGGCGATTATGCAGGTGAGATTAAAGTATTGGGCGAAGCGACAAAAGGGAAAAAGGTTTCCGACCTGGCCATGAAGGTAGGCCTCATGCTGGAAGATTATGAAAGCCAGCTGGTTTCCCTGACGGCAGGGGAAGAAGTGGCATTCAGTCTGCTGAATCACGGTTTCCCACCGGAGGAGGCGGAAGAACGGACCCGCCTGGCGCTGGAAGATGTAGGCCTGCCGGGACGGGAAAGCTATCAGCTGGACGAACTGTCCGGCGGACAGCGGCAGCGCCTTGCGCTGGCTTCGTTGCTGGCAGTGCATCCGGAAATTATCGTGCTGGACGAACCGGTCAGCGCCATGGATCCGGACGGAGGCGAGAGCCTGTATAAGTTATTGGACAAAATCCACAAAGAGCATGGGACCACGTTTATCGTGGTAGAGCACCGGCTTGAATTTGTACTGCCCTATATGACGGATCTGATTGCCGTAAAAAATGGGGAGATTATGGCCCAGGGACATTGTGAGGACGTAGTTTCCCATATTTATGAAGACAAAGAACTGCGGCTGCTGCTGCCGGATCTGTGGCAAATCAAATGTAACCTGGAAAAGGGAACGGCGCAGAAGTTCAGCTTATGGAGATCTGCTGATGAAGCAGTGAAAGAATTGCAGTCTAAAGGTTTTGGAAGAGGGGTGAGGGCATGATTGAAGCAAAAGAGATCAACTTTGCCTATCGCCGCGGCATTCCGGTGCTGTTCGATATCAACTGCAAAATCGAAGACGGGGAATTCGTAGCGCTGTTGGGCCACAATGGCAGTGGCAAAACCACCCTGTCCCGCCTGTTTATGGCGTTGGATCATCCCCGCAGCGGACAGATTCTTGTAGATGGGGAAGATATTATCAATTATGAACCGGCTGACCTGGCGGATAAAGTCGGATATGTGTTCCAGAACCCGGATTTGCAGATTCTGGCGGATACGGTGTATGAAGAAGTTGCCTATGGTCCCCGGGTCAAGAAATTGCCGGAAGAAAACATCAAAACAAATGTGAAAGCCGCATTGCAGGCCATGGGACTGAAAGGACTGGAAGCAAAATATCCCCGTATCCTTTCTTTCGGACAGAAGCGGCGGCTGGGGGTGGCGGCAGCTTTGGCGCTGAACCCCCGTATGCTGATCCTGGACGAGATCACTAATGGTCAGGACGCGGCGGAACAGGCGGCCATGATGGAATACCTGAAAGCGTTAAACGAAGAAAAGGGAACGACCATTATCCTTATCACCCATGACATGAACGTAGTTCGTAAATATGCCAGAAGGGCTATTGTCCTGACAGACGGCCGCCTGGTGTTCAGCGGTACGCCGGAAGAACTGTTTGAGGGAGACCAGCCGGTAGAACGCTGGGGTCTGCGCCGTCCTGTCGTTTCCGAAATGGCTTCCCGCCTCGGGGTTTCTGCTGCATCCTGTGAAGAATTCTGCGAGGAAGTCCGGAAAGGAGGCGCTGCTTTATGAAACTGAACGCCTTTACCTGGATTATCGTAACGCTGGCGGTTACAGCCTGGGTATTTATTCTGCCGCTGGAAGCCGTAGCGACGATTCTTGTGTTACAGTTAGTGCTTCTGTTGTATTTCAA
>JAFSOW010000058.1 GCA_017443165.1 Acidaminococcaceae bacterium
CCACGAAGCCTTTTTTCTTCATGCCTTCGATGAAGCCCTTGCGGGAATCGTCCAGTGCTTCATGTTGTACGATCTGGACGATGCCTACATTGTATATTTTGGCCGCGTCTTTTTTCGGAGCTTCCGCTTTTTTATCTCCGCCTCCGCATCCGGCCGCAGCAAAGGCCATCATGGACAAAAGCATACCGGCTGCCAATAACTTTTTGCTTTTAAAAAACATAAACTTAACCTTCTTTCGCTAATATAATTACATAAATTAATGATACAAAATCAAAATGCCAAAGTCAACCTGAAATTTCAAAAAACAGTATGTTCACGTAAAGCTGTTTACATTTTTGCCTGCAGATACTCCAATGCTGCCAGCAAATTTTCCACAACCGCTTCTGCTATCCCCCGGATTTCTTCCGTTGGCTGCTGCATGTCCGGCACCATGACAGGATGCATTCCGGCCCGGTACGCTGCCCGGATGCCGTTATGGGAATCTTCCAGTACATAACAACATTTCGGTTCAGCCTGCAAAGCCGCTGCCGCAGCCAGAAAAATATCCGGCTCCGGTTTGCTGCGGGACACCATGTCCCCTCCCAGAACCGCATCAAAATATGGCAGCAGATGCGCGTCATCCAGTTCCTGTCTCACAATATCCGACCGTGTAGAAGAAGCCAAAGCCAGCGGCACATGCTGGTGTTTCAGCTCTTTCAATATTTCAATAACGCCGGGTTTTAACGGCAGCCGGCCTTCGCCGTACCGTTCAAGAAACAGCGAGGTCACTTCCTTTTTATACGTTTCATAGGGAAACTCTTTTCCATACTTTTCCCTGAAACGTTTCCCCGTTTCCTCCCGATTGTTTCCCTGAACCCGCATACAGATTTCCACAATATCCGGGATGTTATGCTTTGCCGCGACCACTTCCCAGCATTCGATTACCAACCGCTCTGAATCAAAGATTATGCCATCCATGTCGAAGATGACAGCCTGTACTTGTTTTCTCATAGTCTGTGACCCTCCTGTATAACTATTATAAACTAAGTTGCCGTGTTATAATAACGGTATAGATAAAACATTTCAGCAGATTTACTTTCAAGTTCCGGGAGGTCTGAATATGAGTATTATCCGTCGTTTGTCCCTCGTATCCGGTGCTTTGTTTATAATTACTGCCAGCCTTTTCTGTTCAACAGTTCCTGCTGATGCCGACGCTGCACTCCCTGCTCCTCCGCAGGAAGAAATGCTGTACCTTACCGCTTCCGAGTTAGCCGAAGAAGAAAACCTGATGGCGATTTTATGGGTACAACGCTCTGCCGAATTCCGCGGCCTGAGTTACCAGGCATACAATCTGGCAGCAAGGGAGGTAGACAAAGCCGTCACACAGCGCAGGAAGGAAGAAAAAAACTTACGTAAAACAAAAGAAAAACTCCCAGAGCCGCATAACCGCCTTCTTCCTCTGGCTGTCGTCATGGACATTGACGACACAATCGCCTGCCATGCGCCCCTTGAAGCTTACTATACAGAACACCCTGAAGCAAAAGCAGACTACAATGCCTGGAGGCAGTGGATTTCCAGCCATAGACTGTTGCTGCCCGGCGCCGCGGATTTTCTGAAATACGCTGACAGTAAAGATGTTCAGGTGTTTTATGTAACGGGCCGTGGCCCCCAGGACAGAAGGATAACCGAAGACTTCCTGCAAAAAGCAGGTCTCCCCTTCCCTGATGGATTCCATCTTCTGATGAATGACGGAAGCGGCGGAAAGATGAATTATTTCGCAAAGCTGGCGCGACGTTATGATATCATCTGCTACCTGGGAGATAACGTTGCAGATTTCCCCATCGGTGCATCCCGGGACGAAAACCCTGTCATTTATAAAAAAGATTTTGCTGACAATACGTCCGGCATACCTGAAACCGATATGCAAAGCGGAAAACAAAAGACCGGAATGCCGCTGGATATTCAGGCCATGCTGAAACGGGATAAAAACGCGACCCGCAACCGGATTATTGACGCGCACAAAAAATCTTTCGGAACCGCATTTATTTTACTGCCCAATCCCATGTACGGCGACTGGGAATACAATCTGGCGCAAAAATTCCGCAGGCTGCCTGCGGAAGAGCGTATTGCTCTGCGGAAAGCCGCTCTGAAGAGCTTTGAATTTAATTAATAAGTAAAATAAAACGTACATACCGCAGGGATTATACACGTTTTAATTTGAAAGGTAGCCGTTTTTACTACCAAAGCAAGGGTAATAATCTGAAAACAAAGAGGAGATACCGGATGCGTTGCGGTATCTCCTTTATATTGTGCCACTCTTAAAATATGTTAAAAGCGGAATTTAATCTGGTGGAGGTGGAGGGAGTCGAACCCTCGTCCGAACATATTGTTATACAACTTTCTCCGAGCGCAGACAGCATATTGTGTTTCGCTCCGGCACCGCCTGCCGACCGGCTGTACCGTTGCTAGTTCGTCAGATTTAGTCCGGAGCTACGAAACCTTACTCCCGGACGATCCCGCCAAGTGACGTTCTTACCGCTCCTGCGGGAGCCGGATTGGC
>JAFSOW010000059.1 GCA_017443165.1 Acidaminococcaceae bacterium
CAGTCAGGGCTGCCAGATCGCGGGCAACCGCTTCCGGATTCCGTTCTGCACGCAGTTTTTCCAGACGTTTGATCTGAGCGTTACGAACAGCGGTGTTATCGATGGACAATACATTCAGCGGGTCTTCCTTGGCCAGACGGTATATGTTCAGGCCGACGATGGTTTCCTTGCCGCTGTCGATATTCGCCTGACGACGGGCCGCGCATTCTTCGATACGCATCTTCGGCAGGCCGGTAGCGATAGCTTTGGCCATACCGCCCAGGGATTCAACTTCCTGGATGTGTGCCCATGCACGACGAATGATCTCGTTGGTGAGGTATTCCAGATAGTAGGAGCCGCCCCACGGATCGATAATCTTGCAGACTTTGGTCTCGTCCTGGATGTACAGCTGGGTGTTACGCGCCAGACGTGCGGAGAAGTCGGTCGGCAGTGCGATGGCTTCGTCCAGTGCGTTGGTATGCAGGGACTGGGTGTGACCCAGCGCTGCGGACATAGCTTCCATACAGGTACGGGAGATGTTGTTGAACGGATCCTGTTCGGTGAGGGACCAGCCGGAAGTCTGGGAGTGGGTACGCAGTGCCATGGATTTCGGATTCTTGGCGCCGAAGCTCTTCAGAATCTTCGCCCACAGTACACGGGCCGCACGCATCTTGGCAACTTCCATGAAGTAGTTCTTGCCCATATCCCAGAAGAAGGACAGACGTTTTGCGAAGGCGTCAACCTTCAGGCCTGCTCTTTCACCGGTGCGGATGTATTCCATGCCGTCGGCCAGGGTGTAGCCTAATTCCAGATCGCAGGTAGCGCCGCATTCCTGAATGTGGTAACCGGAAATGGAAATGGAGTTGAACTTCGGCATGTAGTTGGTGGTGTACTCGAAAATGTCGCCGATGATACGCATGGACATATCAGGCGGATAGATGTAGGTGTTACGAACCATGAATTCCTTCAGAATATCGTTCTGAATGGTACCGGCCATGATCTTCTTGTCTACGCCCTGTTCCTCACCGGATACGATGAAGAAGGACAGGATCGGAAGAACGGCGCCGTTCATGGTCATGGATACGGACATCTGGTCCAGAGGAATACCGGAGAACAGGATGTTCATATCTAACATGGAGCAAACGGATACGCCTGCTTTACCAACGTCGCCTACTACACGGGGGTTATCCGCGTCGTAGCCGCGATGCGTCGGCAGGTCGAAGGCGATAGACAGACCTTTTTGGCCCGCTGCCAGGTTGCGGCGGTAGAAAGCGTTGGATTCTTCTGCGGTGGAGAAACCGGCGTACTGACGTACGGTCCAGGGACGGAATACGTACATGGTGGAGTACGGCCCACGCAGGAACGGAGGAATACCGCTCATGAAATCCAGATGGTTGCATTTTTTGTAAATCTCAGCAGTGTACAGCGGATCAACCGGGATACGTTCCAGGGTTGTACCTTTCAGGGCATCCCAGTTTTCACCGGTCTTCTTTTCCAGACCTTTCTTCCAGTCCTCATAGGAGCAGGAAGGGTGTTCGGGAAAACTAATCTTGGTGAAATCAGGATTCAGATTTGCCATTATTCAATCATCCCCTTCCTCTTCTGCAAGTCTTTCAGAATATCAAAGCAGTTGGCAGATACGCTGATGAAGTCGTCTACGCCTGCGTCCAGATACGTCTGTTTCATATCTTTGGCAGGAGCGCCGGCCAGGAACAGTTTCATGTTCGGGTTGGCAGCTTTCAGCAACGGAGCCATTCCCGGTACGTCTTCCGGATAGGTAGCGTCGGTGGAGCAGATAACCGCGCAGTCATACGGGGTGCCAACTTCGTCGATGCCAGCCTTCAGTGCAGCCGCAGCCTTTTCCCAACGGGAATTGGGCTTGTCGGGGTCGTCCTGGAAACCATTGTTCAGATGCACGTTGAATTCGCCAACCTGCAGGAAGCTGGTGGAGAAGTCAGCGCGGGCTTTATGCTGCGGAATCGGTCCCATGTTGGCCAGGAATACTTCCACGTTCTTGCCGGTCTTGGCAATATAAGCTTCCGTATCTCTGCGCAGGGCTTCGAATCTTTCTGTCCAGTGATGTTCAGCAATCGGTTCAACGGTTACGCCGCAGCAGCCGCAGGCTTCTTTGGCAGCAGCTTTGGCAACCTGGCCGATCGTGGCGCCGGCAGCGAATGCTTCCGCTTCCGCGTCAACCAGAACGTCAGCAGCTGCTGCCTTAACAGCAGCCAGTTTTGCTTCCGCTTCTTTTGCGTCAACGTCAGCTTCATATTTTTCAACTGCAGCAACCAGAATCTTTTTGATTTCTTCTGTGTTTTCCGGACGGGGATCCAGCGGTTCTTCCGTCATGTTCGGATACATGTTTACACCGACCGCGCGGTCTTTGCGCAGTTCCAGAGCTTTGAAGCGGGCAGCCAGGACATCGGCGATGCCTTTCTGGATGCTGCCGTCTTTCAGTGCCGCGATAACGCCGCCTGCTGCTTCTACTTCCTGGAATTTTGCCCAAATCTTTTCGGTGATCTGTTTGGTCAGCGCTTCAACGGCCCAGGAGCCGCCAGCCTGATCGATAGGCGCCTGCATGCCGAATTCTTCCTGCAGCATGATGTGGATGTTGCGGGCAATACGGCGGGAGAAAGTGTCGCCTTTGCGAATCAGTTCGTCAAAGGGTTCATTTTCAAAGGTATTAACGCCGCCAACAACGCTGGAGAAGGACTGGGTGCAGTTACGCAGCATGTTAACGTACGGGTCGATCACGGTCTTGGTGAAGGATGCCGGACGGCCATGCACGAAGGAAGCACGGTCTGCTTCTTCCGCGCCGAATTCCTTCATGATGTTCGCCCAGATCTGACGGGCTGCGCGCAGTTTCGCGATTTCCATGAAGAAGTTAGCGCCCTGGTTGAATTCAAAGGCGATCGCCTGGGAAATATCATGGATATCCAGACCGCGTTTCATCATCTGGCGTACATATTCAACCGCTACCGCATAGGTGTAGGCAACTTCCTGAACGCTTTCCGCTCCGCCCAGGGAGAACACGGTGCTGCGAACCAGGATTGTGCGCAGGCCGGGAGCGTTTTTCTTCGCCCATTTGATAACGCCGGCCATCTGGTCATACAGAGCATCCAGACTTTCAGCAGTCTTGCCGTTCTTTACCAGTTCGCCAACCGGGTCGGCACCGATAATACCGTGAAGCTTTTCAATCTTTTTGCCGGCAGCTTTCAGAGCGGCTACCGTCATTGCCAGCAGGCGGGCAGAGCCTTCGCCGGTATACAGCATATACGGCAGTTTTTCCAGATCCAGTCCGTCCAGCATGGTGTGCATGTCTTCCAGGGTAGTCAGGCTTACGCCCTTATCGCCGGGTTTTTCAGCATCTTTTACGTCAACGCCGGCCAGGGTTGCGCTGTCAACGCGAACATGGTAAACCGTGCTGCCTTTGGAAATTTCAAATTTCAGCAGTTCGTTGTTTTCCTGCGGTTCGGTGAGATCGCATGCCTGCGCGATACCCCAGGGTTCGTGAACGTATCCATTCACCGTGCTTCCGCGCAGGTAGTCACCCATGCCCGGATAGTCATCCGTCGGCAGGATGTCTTTCCATTTACGCAGGGTGTAAATGGGGTCGAAGGTAATGCCTTCATAGTTTTTGGTGTACATCATCTTGTCAAAAGGCTTGCCTTTTAACAGTTCGTTACAGGCCGCCACCCATTCTTCCGGCGTGGGGACTGTAAACTCATCAAACGGAACATCCGGGTAAGACGCATTCTGTTCGGACTTACGCAGAAGTTCTTCCAACTCCTTGTCAGTCATCGGCTTGGATTTGGACTGCTCGATGTTGGTTTCTTCAGCCATAAACAATTTACCTCCTCATAAGATTTTTGATTCTCCTTCCGGGAAATGCGCCCGGTCGCTGAATCTATGTAAAACCATCCGTCGCCGGATGGATGTTACCAATAAAAAAAACCTGCTCGTGTGAGAGTGATTACTGCCGCTGCCCTTTCAC
>JAFSOW010000060.1 GCA_017443165.1 Acidaminococcaceae bacterium
ATACAGCAGCAACGCAATGTCCGCCACGATACCGCTGAGACGGTAGAACAGAATCATAAATACAAACACGCCTGCTACACCAATCAGGAAAGCTTTCTGACTGGCTTCCTTGGAGTCCTGACCCAGGGTCGGGCCAACGGTCCGGTTCTCGATGATTTCCAACTTAACCGGCAGCGAGCCGCTGCGCAGTAAAATCGCCAGGTGCTGTGCTTCTTCCATGGAACGATTGCCGGTAATCTGGGCACGCCCGCCGGTAATGGCTTCCTGTACCACCGGAGCAGTCAAAACTTCCCCGTCCAGTGTAATGGCAATACGTTTGCCAACATTGCGGGCCGTCACGTCTGCAAACTTCTGCCCCCCCTCATCGGAAAATTCCATGGATACCAGCGGCTGGTTGCCATTGCCGACGACTGCTTTTGCGTCTTTCAAATCCGTACCGGTCAACACCGTTTTGTTGTTGGGATCCTTGAACTCCAGCATAGCCGTCTTGCCCAGCATATTGATAGCTTTTTCCGGATCCTTTACACCCGGCAGTTCCACGATAATGCGATCGCGGCCCTGACGCTGTACCACAGGTTCCGTCAGACCCAGCGCATTCACACGGCGTTCAATAATGTGGGTCGCACGATCCAGCGCGTCATCATTTACTTTTAACTGCGGCGTATCCACTGCCTGTAATACGACATGGGTGCCGCCCTGCAGATCCAGGCCCTGCTTGACCGAACTGGCCAGCGGCCGGATGTACATACAGAAACCACCGACAATTGCCAGCGCAACGATCAGGAATTTCCCTAACTCATTCCATCTCAAAATACTTTACCCCTTTCATCTGTTACCGTCGTAACAGTTTATCTCAACTGCATACCGCATATGTAAGCGTTAAGGAAAACGGTTCGCATCTGTGATTGAACCGGGTTCCGTTTCCAATTACAAGCCTTTGCAGTAAATGAACCAGGTTTCCGTGACCAGAGCCTCAACCGGCTGATCGTACTCATCCACGGGAATCTCTTCCCTTAAAAGCCTGTCGCAGGTAATACCCAACCGGAACCCCCCGACACGCGCAAGAAACCGGTCATAAAATCCGGCGCCTCTACCCATGCGGTGACCCCTGGCAGAAAACCCTGCTCCGGGCACCAGGATCAGATCAATCGTTTCCGGTTTAACGAGCGTAACCGGTTCCGGCGCTGTCCGGATGCCATACCGGTCAAGCGGCAGATTGTCCAACGAATGCAGCAGCGCAGCCTTCATCTCTGACCGGGACACGATCCACGGAACTGCAACAATCTTTCCCAAACGCAGTGCTTCTTCAAACACCGCATCAACAGAAATCTCATTGCGAAACGAAAGGTACCCGAAAATAACGGAAGCCTCCCGGAATTCCCTGCTCTGCAAAACCTTTTCACAAACCGCCCGGCTGGCTTCAGAAACATAGCTTCCCGAAAACACAGCCGCCGTTTCTTTTAACTCACGACGTACCCTAAGCTTTTCTTCTTTTAACTGTAACTGCTTCATCAGGCTTCCAGATTTTCGGGCTGGATATCCGCGCCGGCATCCTGTAAACAACTGACCGCTGTTCTGGCAAAATCAATCTCTATGCCTTCCGCAAGCCGGACCTTCACTTTTGTCGGCCCAACCTTGGTCAGCGTGCCGTACATCCCGCCGATCGTAATAATCTTGTCACCACGTTTCAGCGAGTCCAGCATCTCTTTACGCTTCTTTTGCTCCTGCTTCTGGGGACGCCATAACATAAAATAGAAAATAGCCGCCATCAGTATAAAAGGCAGTATAGCATTGGCCATCACCATCATATCGGTCATCGTACACCTCCGGGCTTTCAATAATAATTAATATAGGTTGTGTTTTTCAGTTTCAGAACCACACAAAATTACATAATATTTTACCACATGCAACAGTTAGTTTCAACCTTAATTCACAAAGAATGCCCCATATGTGCCTGTCCCAGATTTTTCTTTGCAATTAAGGCAGAGATTTTTTGATACGGTTTTTAAAAAATCCTTGACGAAATTCGTGCAAAGTGTTACTATGCAACTGTAAATTGCAAAAGAAAACAGCGCGCAAACCTTTTGCAAATTTATAAATCAAAACGTACGAGACATCGGCGTCTGATTGTGAACTGCTCACAATCAGGCGCCTTTTTTCGTATCAGGAAAGGTCTTGATCCGTATGAAAACAATTTGTAAAAAACTGCCGGCAGTTCTTTTTGCCGCCACGCTGCTCTGCACTTTGCCTGTTTCCGCTTTCGCAGCGGATTCACTCCCCCAGCGTTATTCTTCCGCGGACACCGTCTGGGTGCTGCTGGGAGCCGCGCTGGTCTTTTTTATGCAGCCGGGCTTTGCCATGTGCGAGACGGGCCTGACCCGGGCCAAAAACGCCGGTAATATCGTCATGAAGAACGTCATGGATTTTGCATTGGGTACGCCGGCTTTCTGGATCGTCGGCTTCGGACTCATGTTCGGCACGGACATCGGCGGCTTCATCGGAACGCCGGACTTTTTTGTGACGAAATTCACGATAGGGGAAGACGCGGGGTATCCGGTCATGGCTTTCCTCATTTTCCAGACTGTTTTTTGCGCCACAGCGGCTACTATAGTCTCGGGTTCAATGGCAGAGCGGACCAAGTTCTCTTCATACTGCATTTACAGCATTCTGATCAGTTTATTCATCTACCCCGTTTCCGGACACTGGATCTGGGGCGGCGGCTGGCTGGCCCAGATGGGGTTCCACGATTTTGCCGGTTCTACCGCCGTACACATGGTAGGCGGCGTATGCGCCTGCATCGGCGCGTACCTGCTGGGTCCCCGCATCGGCAAATATAACGCGGACGGTTCCGTCAACGCCATTCCCGGACACAGCCTGCCCCTGGCCACGCTGGGGGTATTTATCCTCTGGTTTGCCTGGTTCGGGTTCAACGGCTGCTCCACTGTCAGCCTGACCGGGGACGAGGCGATCCTGTCCGCAGCCCATATTTTTATGACCACCAACATGGCCGCTGCCATTGCGACCTGTACCGTGATGTTTTTTACCTGGTTCCGTTACGGCAAACCGGATGTATCCATGACCCTGAACGGCGCATTGGCCGGTCTGGTCGCCATCACCGCCGGCTGTGACCTCGTGACCGTACCCGGCGCCTTTCTGATTGGAATCGTCGCCGGAATCACCGTTGTCTGCTCCATTGAATTCATCGACCAGAAACTGAAGATCGACGACCCCGTAGGCGCCATTTCCGTGCACGGTGTCTGCGGCGCCCTGGGAACCGTCCTAACCGGATTACTGGCAGAAAAAGAAGGCTGGCTCTACTGTGGCGACCCGCATTTCTTCATGACACAGGTCACCGGCGTAGCCTCTGTTATTCTGTACGTAGCCGTTGCAGCTTTCATCGTATTTAAAACAATCAAGTCCACCGTAGGCCTCCGGGTCACAGCCAAAGAAGAAATTGCCGGGCTGGACTTTGAAGAACACGGCCTTCCCTCTGCCTATGCGGATTTCATGCCGGCGCCGGAACATATCTTTGATACATCGGCCAGACCCGCAAAACCGGATCCGGTTCTGAGCCCGCAGCGGGAAACCGCGCCGTCCGTTCCCGGGCTGCATCCCGCCACACCCGACGGGCATGCCTATTCGTTAGTCACCATCATCACTTCCAAAGAACGGTTCCTGCCTCTGAAAAATGCGCTGGAGAAGATCGGTATCACCGGCATGACGGTAACAGAAGTACACGGCTACGGCCTGCAGAAAGGCCATGCGGAAATGTACCGGGGTGCCTCCGTTGTTTCCCGCCTGCTTCCCAAAATCCGTCTGGACATCGTGGTCTCCGCCATCTCGCCCCGTATTATCATCGAAGTCGCCAAACAGGTTCTCTACACCGGTAAATACGGGGATGGGAAGATTTTTGTTTCCGCGATTGACAACGTGATCAAGATCCGCACCGGGGAAGAGGGTTTCGATGCGTTACAGGATTATCCGCTGTAAAAGAGAGTTTGACTTTTCGCATGCCCCGTGGTAAAGTAACGTTGTAGATGTCAAAGCAGACAAAGACCTCGCGTCTTTGCCTGCTTTTTTATTTTGGGAAATGCTGATTAATTCGTCTGCAGGCAGCAGAAATCGCAAGGCGGATAGTCTGTCAGTCTGCGGACGGTTCGGACAGAAAGAAGCGTGCAACATGGATAAAGTGAAAGAAGAATGCGGCGTTTTCGGTATTTTGGATCCGGAGGGCGGCAGTGTGGCCCATTCCATCTATTACGGGCTTACGGCGCTGCAGCACCGGGGACAGGAAGCCTGCGGCATCGTAACCTCCGATACGGGCGGGCCGGTGGGGAATTATCACTGCCGCAAGAACGCCGGGCTGGTCAGCGAAGTCTTCCATGAAAACAGTCTGGAAAGCCTGCCGGGCAATCTGGGCATCGGGCATGTGCGTTACTCCAC
>JAFSOW010000006.1 GCA_017443165.1 Acidaminococcaceae bacterium
AGCTGCTTTAACAGAACGGAACGGCATAAGCTGGCGGTCAGCTTCTTCCCATTCACTTTTTGCGCGTTGCCAGCGGATTACACCCTGAACCACCAAAAACAAAGAAATAAACAGACATAAAACTGCGGCAATCTGATAGCCCCTCTTCAGTATAACTTCTTTCCCTGATGCGGAAGGAAGCAAATTTACCGGCAGCGCTTCCTGTTTTTTCCCTATAACAGTTACAGCTTCCAGTTTCGCATTTAAAAATCCGGCAAACCGTTGCAATACTTCTATCATCTCCAGCGGAACCGCTACAAGTAAAAAATCCTGTAACCCCCTTTCCTCTGTTTCCTGCCACCGTGCAGACAACTCTGCCGTATCGACAGCCTTTTCCTCCGGATCGGCTCTAAAAAAAACCGGATCCCTCAAGCGCAATAACACCGCCTGATAATTCCCAGGGTCAAAAGGAACGTAACGACTGCCCTCCCAGCGCATCCAGTTTTTCTGTTCCTGCACTGTCATAAAAGGCAGCTTCACCGTCTGCAGATAAACCTGCCCGGAATCTAAAACGATCCTGCACCGCTTGATCCGTATTTTTTCTTCCTTCAGAATAGCCCGGAGCCAGTTTGCCATCTCCTCTGCATGGTTCAGGTACTTATATCCCCGCCAGGTTTTAGGAAGTTCATACTCCGAGGCTTTCCTGCCCTGACGAATCCTGACACAGGTTTCCGTAACCGTCAATACGACCGGTTTGCCAAAAAGCCTGCCCCCCATATCCTTTATGATATTCATCCCGGTACAGCCTCCAATCATAAAAACAAAGACCAGTACCAGTCCAGGATACGGGCAGAATAGAAAAAGCTGAAAACAGCGCCGGCACTGAGACAGGGGCCAAAAGGAATCCGGCTCTTTCTGACCGCTTTATGAGTTATACACAGCATTAACGCCACTGTACCGCCAATCAGGAACGCCAGGTACAGGGTAACAATTACGCCCGGAATCCCTGTCCACAATCCCAGTACCCCAGCGTATTTAACATCTCCAAGTCCCATCCCGCCTTTACTGAGAACATAAATCAGGCCCAGCAGTCCGCTGCCGGTCAGAGCTCCCATTAAAGATTCCTTCCAGGCATGCCCGCTGACTCCGGTATACACAAGTCCTGCTATCAACAGCACAAGAAGAATCTCATCCAGAATAATCTTTTGGCGGAAATCTACATACGCCTCTGTCAACAGACCAAAAATAAAAACTGAAACTAAAAAATAACTTAACACCTGTATTTTCACGGTAACTCTCCTTAAAACAAGAACTATAGTTTCCTGTCCATTGCCGTGAAAAGAAAATCTGGCTCTATGCGAAACTTTTACTACTCTTATCTTATAGTAGTAAATTGGCATACGCATACATAGTAATTATATCACTGAATTGATACTGGTGTATAGTTTCATTTGCAATAAGAGGGCGATTTTTCCAATTTTTCACAAAAAAAGTGGTAACCCGTTAAGGTTACCACTTAATGCAGGACATGAGGGGGGTTGTCCTGACTCAACTTTCTTAAAAAACTGTAAATCCTGATTCACTGTTTTCAGTGACCGTGTATTCTTACCAGTCAAGATCCTCCGCTTCCTGACGGCCTCTTCCGGTAAGGGAATCCAACAGGATGCGCTGTTCGATGTGAGCCGCCAGTTTCTTGGTGAACTTGACGGTATCCGGATTGACAGACATACTGTCGATGCCACTCTTAATCAGGAATTCGCAGAATTCCGGATATACAGAGGGTGCCTGACCGCAGATGGAAACCGTCTTGCCGGCTTTATGAGCCACTTCAATCAGGTGACGGACCGCACGGCGGACGGCCAGATTCCGTTCATCATAAATGTGGGACACTGTATCGTTATCACGGTCGCAACCCAAAATCAGCATGGTCAGGTCATTGGAGCCGATGGAATAACCGTCAACGAATTCGTTGAACTGATCAGCCAAGATGATGTTGGACGGGATTTCAGCCATCAGCCAGACTTTGAAATCCTTGCCCCGGGCCAGACCTTGTTCCGCCATAATACCGGTTACCTTACGGGCTTCATCAATGTTGCGGCAGAACGGAATCATAACGTTCAGGTTCTTTAAGCCGAATTCTTCACGGACCTTCCGTACAGCCTGGCATTCCAGTTTAAATGCTTCAATATATTTCGGATCATAGTAACGGGAAGCACCGCGCCAGCCCAACAAAGCAGACGGTTCATAGGGCTCAAACTCATCGCCGCCTTTCAGGTCGCGGTATTCGCTGGATTTGAAATCGCTGAAACGGAGGGTAACCGGGCGGGGCGCCATAGCCTGGCAGACCTGGCGGATACCTTCTGCCAGTTGATCCACCACCTTTTCCGGATGACCGGTCTTAATCAGGTACAGCGGATGTTCGTGGATGTAAGTTGTCCAGATAAATTCTTCACGCATCAGACCGATACCGTCGCAAGGCAGGGATGCATATTTTTCTGCCAGTTCCGGATCGCCCAGGTTCATATAAATCTTCGTGCCGGTGGGCGGGAAGAACTCCGCAGTTACAGTTGCACCTGCAGCAGCCGGCGCCGCGGCAGCCGGTTTTGCTTCTTCCAGGATGCCTTCATATACAACGCCGTGAGTCGCGTCAACAGTAATGTCGTCACCGCTCTGGATGGAGGCCGTTGCGGCAGCGCCCCGGCTCTTGGTACCTACGATACAGGGAATGCCCAGTTCGCGGCTTACAATAGAAGCGTGGCAGGTCATACCGCCACTGTCCGTAACGATGGCCTTTGCCTTTTTCATAGCAGGAACCCAGTCAGGAGCTGTCATTTCCGTAACCAGAATCTCGCCCTGCTTGAATTCATCAATCATGGACGGATCCAGAATTACATGCGCTTTGCCGGAAACCTGTCCGGGGCTTGCAGGCGCGCCTTTTACAATAACCTTTCTATCCGTGGTAACTGCCCCCTTCTCTTCTGCCTTAGCAGTTTCTTTTGCTTTACGGCGGCTCCATACGGTTTCTGGACGGGCCTGCAGAATCCAGATTTTGCCGTCCCGTTCATCAATGCCCCATTCCATATCCATATAGCAGCCGTAATGTTTTTCAATTTTGATTGCGTAGCCGGCCAATTCTTTAATCTGTTCGTCCGTCAGCTTCTGGGCTTCTCCTTCTTCCTTAGGAACGGGAACTTCTTCCACGTCTCCGCCGGGTTTACGGATCAGTTTAATTTCCTGGGGATTCACAGTCTTTTCCAGAATCTCCAGTTTATCCTTGGAAACCAGATAATCGTCCGGGGTCACAGTCCCCTGAACTACATATTCACCCAGGCCGTAAGCACCTTCAATCAGCACGTTTTTGTCTTCGCCGTTGGCCACATTAACCGTGAACATAACGCCGGCAGCTTTAGAATAAACCATCATCTGGATAACTGCAGATAATGCTACATCCAGATGGTCAAAGCCCTGTTTTTCACGGTAGTACACCGCGCGGTCGGTAAAGCAGGATGCATGACATTCCTTAACCTTCTGGATAATCATCTTGGCGCCCTGAACATTCAGGTAGGTATCCTGCTGGCCTGCAAAGCTGGCGTCAGGCAGATCTTCCGCAGTAGCACTGGACCGTACTGCAACATAAGGGTCTTTTTCGCCGACTTTTTTGCCCAGTTCTTTATAGGCTTTGGTGATAGCCGCCTGCAGATCCTTGGGCATCTCTTCATCCATGATGGCTTTGCGCAGTTTGGCACTGATATCACGCAGCTGTGCCGTATTCTCCACGTCAGTGATTTGTCCGATCAGCGCAGCCATTTTTTCTTTCAGACCGGTTTTCTCAATAAAGTAACGGTATGCATACGCAGTAGTCGCATATCCGTAAGGCACCGGAACGTCTGTTTTGGCCGTCATTTCCCCCAAAGAGGAAGATTTTCCGCCAACGATAGCTACATCTTTGCGTTCCATCTGCTCAAACCACAATAAATACTCTTTTTCTTTCTCCATAATGTCTGCTCCTTTTTTAAAAATTTATTGTACGCAAAAAAAGAAATTATTCCCCTATTTAGTATATACTATACCACTATTTTTACAGATATTCAAGGAAGATTCTGTGAAATTTTACTTGTGACAGATGTACTGACAAATCAATGAATAAATATCGGTTTAAAAACAGAAAATCGCCGGCATCATCCCTTCCCCTCCAAACATATGGCAGGGGAATATCACGGGCAAATGCCGGCGCCG
>JAFSOW010000061.1 GCA_017443165.1 Acidaminococcaceae bacterium
ATTATTTACGATAGATGCGCTTCCGTACCGTCAGCCCATTCCGGTGTATGGGTATCGTTTCGGCTCACGGAAAAAAACACTGGCTGTGATGGGTGCCATCCGGGGCGATGAAGTGCAGCAGATGTACACGGCGGCGCGCCTTGTGCGTAAATTTTCGGAACTGGAAGCTGCGGGAGCTTTTGCGCCGGACTGCGGCGTGATGGTAGTTCCCTGTGCGGGGCAGTTTTCCATGAATGTGAGCAAACGGTTCTGGCCGCTGGACAATACGGACATCAACCGCATGTTCCCCGGCTATGGAGCGGGGGAGACGACTCAGCGCCTGGCAGACAGGATCTTTACAGCGCTGCAGGGATATAAATGGGGAGTCCACCTGGCCAGCTTTTATCTGCCCGGGGACTTTGTTCCTCATGTGCGGATCGTAGATACGGGGTACCAGGAGAATGAAGAAGGTCTGGACTTCGGCCTTCCCTACCTGGTGATACGCAAGCCGCACCCCTATGACACGACTACGCTGAATTATAACTGGCAGGTGTGGGAGACCCGGACCTTCTCCGTATATTCCCGCACGACGGACCGCATTGATGAGGAAAGCGCGGAAATGGCGGCGGACAGCGTGCTGTGTTTTCTGGCGAAAAAGGGAATGCTGCCTCATAAAAGGCCTGAGAGCGTGCAACAGTTCCTGTCCGAGAAAGGCATGCTGGGCGGTGAATTTCCGGAAGGTTCAAAAACCAAAACAGTAAAAGAAGAAAAGCTTGTGAACATCCACAATAAAGCAGGCGGCATCCTGATCCGTTACCATCACCCTTCAGATTTTGTCAGAGAGGGCAATCTGCTGGCGGAGATTATAGACCCTTACACCACGGATGTGCGGGAACGGATCTGCTCGCCGGCAGACGGAACGCTTTTCTTTGCTCATCATGCGCAGTTGATAGCAGGGCGTTCCATCGTGTTCCGCCTGATTCCGGGGAAATAAAAAATTGTGAATGCGGTGTTGCACCGGAAGGCACTGAAAAAACAGTTTGCACTGGGTGCCGGCAGGGGACAGAAGAGTTGACAGTGATATTTGAGTCTTCTAAGAAGCAGAGACAGGCAACGCATTGCTGCCTGTCTTTGATTCTTTATTTTTTTCTTGCAGTCTTTATCATTGTGCGATAAAATAATAAAGCAGTTTGTTGTCTAATATTTAAGGTAAATTTTGAAAATAAGGATAGCATTTGCTGTTTTTTGTCCGGAGGCGGTCCAGGCTTTTCTGCGGCGGAGCGGCAAAATACTTCCCGTTTTTCACAAAAGAAACAGTGAGGGGTTTTCTGTATGAGCGGTTATTTTGGCGTTGTATCCAAAGAAGATTGCGTGTTTGATCTGTTTTTCGGCACAGATTACCATTCCCATCTGGGAACCCGCCGGGCCGGTCTGGCGGTGTACGGGGAGGATGGCTTCAACCGGTCCATCCACAATATTGAGAATTCGCCCTTCCGTACCAAGTTTGACGATGATGTCCATCACATGAAGGGCAATCTGGGTATTGGCTGCATTTCCGATTTTGAAGCCCAGCCTCTGATCGTCCGTTCCCACCACGGAACCTATGCCATTACCACCGTCAGCAAAATCAATAACATGGATGAGCTGGTGGCCGGTGTTATGAAAAAGACCGGTACCCATTTCCTGGAAATGAGCGGTGGCAACATCAACGCCACGGAACTGGTGGCCACCCTGATCAATCAGAAAGATAACCTGATAGAGGGCATCCGCTACGCCCAGGAAAGCGTAGACGGTTCTCTGTCCCTGATGATCATGACGCCCCAGGGAATTTATGTGGCCCGCGACAAGGTAGGGCGCACACCCATGATTTTGGGAAAAAAGCCGGAAGGATTCTGTGCGACTTTTGAATCTACCGCATATTTGAACCTGGGGTATGAGGATTTTAAAGAACTGGGCCCCGGCGAAATCGATATCATGACGCCGGAAGGCGTGCAAGTGCTTGCGAAACCCGGCTCCAAGATGCGTGTCTGCACATTCCTGTGGGTCTATTACGGCTATCCGTCTTCTTTCTACGAAGGCGTTTCCGTGGAACAGATGCGGTACAACTGTGGCAGATACATGGCACAGCGGGACCCCATCAGCGCAGATGCTGTGGACAATGTAGCGGGCGTGCCGGATTCGGGTATTGCCCATGCGGTAGGCTATGCCAATGAAAGCCGTATTCCGTTCTCCCGCCCCTTGATTAAATACACGCCCACCTGGCCCCGGTCATTTATGCCTACGATCCAGAGCAAACGGAACCTCATCGCCAAGATGAAACTGATACCGGTGCATGAACTGATTGAAGATAAACGTATCATCCTGGTGGATGATTCCATCGTACGCGGCACGCAGCTGCGGGATACCACTGATTTCCTGTTCAAGTCGGGGGCGAAAGAGGTGCATGCCCGTCCGGCCTGCCCGCCAATTACTTTCGGTTGCAAGTTCCTGAACTTCTCCCGCTCCAATTCGGAGATGGAACTCATCGCCCGGCAGATCATCGCCAAAGAAGAAGGGACAGAAGTGGCCAGGGAAGTACTGGAAGATTACTGCAATCCCGATTCGGACCGGTACCATACCATGATACAGGGTATCTGCCAAAAGATGGGATTCACCAGCCTGGCATTCAACCGCCTGGACGATATGATTAAGGCGGTGGGCATCGACCCGGATACGCTTTGCACGTACTGCTGGAACGGAAAAGATTAGGGTAAACAAATAGTATAAAAATAACAGCGTGCAGGGATTCGCAAAACCGTTCACGTTTGTTATTCCATGGACTCATGTGCCGGCGGCTTCGAAACTCGGGGCTTCGCGCCTCAGACAGTCTCGTCACTGCGTCACATTTCATCTCATGGAATTACACAAACGTTCCCGATGTTTTGCTCATTCCCTGCACGCTTATTTTTATACGTTTTTTTAATACGAGTAAATCACTCCGAACAGTGCCGTTCGTCCATAAGCGGGGAATTCACCGATATTGCGGGACCCCAGAGCTTCGTAGGATTCGTTGAACAGATTGTGCACTTTCAGATAGCTGCTCCAGTGTTTGTTGAACTTGTAACCCAGATTGATGTCTACCACAAAATAGTTTCCGGAATACCAGCCTTCGTTCCGTCCTAATCCGGCGGTCAGCAGCAGGTTGTTGGACCAGCGTTTGTCTTTGTAACGCAGGGCGGCTTTCAGCTGATGGCGGGCTACCAGGCTTGTATAGGACGAGGGCATGTCTCCCCAGTCGGTGTTGGAGTTGGTGTAGGTATAGGAGAAGGTGGCATTGTATTTCGGACTGAACACGTCGGTAACGGAAAGGTTGATGCCCAGCTGATGCTGGCTCTTACCATTGTCAGGATGCCAGACATCCTCGTTTTTGTACCATAAAATCGGATTTTTGGTATAGGACCAGAAGCCGCCAAGATCTGCGAAGACTTTATCGCTGAACTGATGGCGTATGCCGCCGCTGCCCTTCCAGCCTTTTTCTGCATCCAGATCCGGATTTCCTTGGATCCGCTTGTTGTTGTAATACAGTTCGTCCAGGGTCGGAACTGCGTAAAAGTACTGAAGGGAACCGTAAAGCGTTGTTTTTTTATCCGGGCGGTATTCCGCGGTGTTGGTGGAGATGTAATGAGTGCCGAATCCACTGTTGTGGGTGATTCCCCGGGTGCTGGAAAGGGTCAGCTTATTAAACTGGCGGGTACCTCTGAGAAAAGCAGTGATGTTGGTTGCGCTCTTTTTATAATTCTTGCCGAAGCTGCGGTTGGATTCACCCCCCGGCGGATCACCGGATACGTCATAATTCGTATCGCTGTCTGCGCTGGTATGGCGCCAGGACAATCCGGCTGCCAGGCTCCGGTTGCGCTTTTTACCTAAGAGCCAGCTGTCCCGCCAGTCGATGCCGTTGGTGGTGGTTTTCCAGCGTCCGTAGGAAAGCAGGTCTTCCTGGTCTTTGACGCCGGTCGGGCGGAAAGTGTCACCCTGGTTATAATAATGATACACTGACACATAGCCGGGTGTTGCGGAGTTTTCCTTGTAATTATAGGTCAGAGCAAGATGGTTGGCCATTTTTGAGTAATTGTAGTCCGTGGGATTCAGGCGGGAATACCACAGACCCCTGTCGTTGCTGAAGTGTCCGTAGGTAAAATTCAGGGAACTGTTTTTGTTAAATTGCCGGTCGATGCGGAAATACATCTCACGCCGGTTCACAGCAGAGTTGGGCATGGTTTCCCTGTCACCGTCCACGCTCTTGTAGCGCAGTTTTTCCAGGTTGCTGCGCCCGCCGGTACCGACCCAGCTCCAACCCTTGCCGCTGCCGGCCAGCTGGGTTTCCCAGCGCCAGGCATCGTACGGTCCCCGGGCTCCTTCAAATTTGAATTCGTGATCTTTGCCCTTTTTTGTAATGATATTGATCACGCCGCCGGGAGTGTCGTAGTTGAAAAAACTGTCGCCTGCCGGACCGTGCAGTATCTCAATACGTTCAATGGCCATGACCGGCGGTGCCATATCCAGGTCGTAAGTGGCCCGGCCGTCAGAGAAACCGCTTGCCAGATTCTGTTTCCGCCCGTCAATGAACACGGCGACACGGTCGTCACCGTCGATACGGACGACCTGATGGTTGGTATTGACGGAACCGGGGGTAACGGTTAAGCCGGGCGCGTAAGCCAGGGCTTCCGCAACGGTTTCGTAATGATTGTCCTGCATTTCTTCAGCGGTGATAACGGTGGTGAACGCCGGCGCCGGCATCAGAGGTGATTGGGATACGGCGCTGTGAGCGTTGGCGTGTTCTGCTGCAGTTATGACAGTTTGCGCGCTGGCGGTCCGGGCGGGCTCTTCGTTTGCTTTTTCCGCGTAAGCGGGCAGGATGGCCGCGGAACAGGCCAGTAAAACAGCGGCCGGTAATGTTCTGGAAAGCATAAGGTTCCACTCCTTTTTTATATTCATCAAAATAGTAAGCAAGGATAAAAAACCGAAAGATTATCAAATCTATTATACACAAAATTTCTGTTTTAAAAAAGATTCGGGGACCGGTAAATTTTCTCCCGGAAAAAGACAAAAGGGAAATGTAGATTTTTGCAAGACACGGTAAAAGTATTCTAAAAGGTTTTCAAAGTTAACACTATGAGAAGGAATTTGTACACCGGAAACGCTTTTATACTTTTTTACTGGACATATTTCCTGTTTTAGGATAAAGTATTAACATA
>JAFSOW010000062.1 GCA_017443165.1 Acidaminococcaceae bacterium
CTAATATTCCATAAACTATAAACGAGGAGGAAACAATCATGGCTAATTTTTGCGAAAACTGCGGGTCACCCTTAAAAAACGAAAATAAATTCTGTACGAATTGCGGAGCTCCGGTGAAACAAACTGAACCGGTAACCCCGGTTGCGCCCAATCCACTCCCGGAAGATGCTGCGGTGAATACATCTCCGATAAATACCCCGACTGGTAATCCTTCCACAACATCTGCCGTTCCTGACACCTCTTCCGCAGTAACCGGTGCTGCCGGCGCTGCAGCGGCTGCAACACTGGGAGCAATTCATCCGGATCCGGTTCCCGAAAAGCCGCAGGATTCTTTCATCCCACCCCCGGACCCTCAGCCTGTTCATGAAGAAGTGCTAAAAGACAACGAGCCTTCTCATTCTTCTCTGCGGCAGGAAGCTGAGCAGGCCTTTCCGCAGTCTGATTACAGCCGAAAGGAAGAATTTGCCCGGGGCGGAACAGGCCCCAAATACGAACCGGACAAAGATCTGCAATCCGTGTTCCTGCGTTACGACAACCGCCTGAACCGCAAGCGTTACTTCTTCCGAGGCCTCGCACTTGGATTCGCAGTTTCAATTATTACAAATTTAATCACCATGATTGCTGTTTCAATGAACAGCAACGCACTCGCCATGCTGAGCACCATTATTTCGATTGCTGCCGTAATCCCCAGCTTCATGCTCATAATCCGGCGCCTGCACGATCTGAACCGTCCGGCCTGGTGGTGCATCGGTGTGTTCGTTCCGTTAGTAAATCTTGTTTTGGGAATCTACCTCCTGTTCTTCAAGGGAACGGACGGTCCTAACGATTACGGCCCCGATCCGTTGGAAGTACCGGGTGGTTTGCTCTAGTTTTTATACAGTAAGCATAAGAAGTTTTCGGTTTTTCCTAACCACTGAAGCAATAGCGGAGAATGATTCATATGGAATACCGTTTTAAAGAATTCAGTATCCTGAAAAACGAAAGTTTAACAAATGCAAACCAGTATGTACTATTTAATAAAGCTGTGGCCGCAGACGCGATCCGTTTTCACAAAACCCTGCCCGGTTATGCGCCTGCCCCTTTGGTTGCGTTGCAGGAACAAGCCGCTGCCTGTAGAATTAAAGGTATTTACTGCAAAGACGAGTCGCACCGTTTTGGCCTTAATGCTTTTAAAGGGCTGGGCGGAAGTTACGCCATGTTCCGCATCCTCTGCGAAAAGCTGGGACTGGATTACAAAAACGTGGATTACCGTTACTTTCAGAAAGAAGTAGTCCGGAAGCAGTGCGCCAAAATCCATTTTGTCACAGCCACGGACGGCAATCACGGCAAGGGTGTTTCCTGGGCCGCAAAGCTGTTTGGCTGCAGCGCCACCGTATTTATGCCAAAAGGTTCTGTGGAAGCGCGGCGCGTTGCCATCGAAGAAGCAGGTAATGCTACTGCGGAAATTACAGAATTTAATTATGATCAGGCTGTAGAGCATTCCTGGAATCTGGCGTTGAAAAAGAACTGGGTTTTAATTCAGGATACTGCCTGGGATGGATACGAACAATATCCGGAATGGATTATCGACGGTTATCTGACCCTGGCAGCAGAAACCGTAGAACAGTTGGGACAAATTATTCCAACCCACGTTTTTCTGCAGGCAGGTGTCGGAGCCATGGCCGGCGGCGTTATGGAATTTCTTCAATCCCGCTACCGTGCAAAACCTCCTAATATCACTATTGTTGAACCTGCGGAAGCCGCCTGCATCTATCACTCTGTGAAAGCCGGAGACGGGCAGGCTCACGCTATAGAAGGAAACCCTGTTACCATTATGGCAGGACTGAACTGTGGCACGCCCTGCCGGGTAACCTGGCCCGCTATCCGTGACAAGGCAGCTTTCTTCTGCGCCTGTGATGATATCATCACAGAAGAAGGCATGCGTGCCTATGCAAACCCGGTTGGCAGTGACAAAGCAATCGTCGCCGGAGAATCCGGGGCCGTAACCTACGGTCTCATCAACCGGATCCTTCAGGATGAAACGCTTCGCAACCTGTTCCGTATCAACGCAGATTCGGTAATCCTGCTGATTAATACCGAAGGCGACACAGATCCGGAAGGATATCAAAAAATCGTGTACAGGAGTCCTCATATAAAATAGAGTTAATTATTTTGAACATTAAAAAACCTGATGTCTTCGCATCAGGTTTTTTCTTTGATAACACTAATATTAGTTTGTAAGAAAAAAGACCGAAGCAAAACTTAGTGAACATTTTTGCGAAGCCTTTTTCCTAAAATCAAATATTACTTCACCAGTTCATACCCTGCATCGGTAATCGCCTTTTCAAATTCAGTCACCGGAATGTCGCGGTCAGCCTTCACCGTAGCGGTTTTAGCTTCCAGACTTACATCTACCGAAGTTACACCCTCCAGTTTCGCCAACGCGTTTGTCACATGTTTCTGGCAATGTGCACAGGTCATTCCTTCCACTTTTAATACTTTTTCCATAATTGAACCTCCTGTAATACTTATATTTTTATTATCTTTACCGGCATTCACCGGTACCATACCCAGACTTTGCAACTGCACAATTCCGGTTTCCGTTGTTGCTTCGCTCTTCACTGCCGCGGTAGGTTTAAAACCTTTCAGCCGCAACGCGTTAGCCACCACCGAAACAGAACTCAGGCTCATGGCCGCGGCCCCGAACATGGGATTGAGATGGATACCCCAGTGCACCAGCGCGCCCGCTGCCACCGGAATACAGACCACGTTATAGAAGAAGGCCCAGAAGAGTCCTTCTTTTATTTTTTTGATGACATCTTTACTGAGTCGAACCGCATCCACCGCATCCAGCAAATCGCTTTTCATCAGTACGATGTCCGCGCTTTCAATGGCCACGTCCGTGCCGGCGCCGATGGCGATACCCACATCCGCCCGTGCCAGAGCCGGCGCGTCGTTGATGCCGTCCCCGATCATAGCAACTTTATGGCCTTCCGCCTGCAGGTCAGCAATGACTTTTTCTTTTCCTTCCGGCAGCACACCGGCAATGACCCGGGGGATATCCATCCGTTTCTGAATCGCTTCCGCCGTCCGCCGGTTGTCGCCGGTCAGCATCACCACGTTGATGCCCAGTTTTTTAAATTCCGCGATAGCCTGCCGGCTGGTAACCTTTTCCCTGTCCGCCACGGCAATGATGCCCAGCAGTTCTTTATCTTTTGCAAACAACAACGGAGTCTTGCCTTCATCCGCCAGCTTATCCAACTGTCCGGATACCGCCGCAACGCCAATGCCGGCCTCCTCCATCAGCTTAACATTGCCTGCGTAAAACGTGCTTCCGTTTTGTTCCGCCTGCACGCCTTTGCCGAAGAGTGTAACAAAATTATCCATCTTCGGAACTGCAATCTGCTTTTCCGCTGTATATTCCATCACGGCGCCTGCCAGGGGATGACTGCTTCCATGCTCCAATCCTGCCGCCGCGGTAAGCAACGATGCAAAATCCGGATTCGTTTCATCGGCAGTGCCGCGAAGCAGAATTACATCGGTGACCCGGGGCCTGCCTTCCGTAATGGTCCCCGTCTTATCCAGCACTACCGTATCCAGGTTATGCGCTGTTTCCAACGCTTCCCCGGATTTGATCAGGATCCCGTTCTCCGCGCCCTTGCCAGTTCCCACCATAATCGCCACCGGTGTGGCCAGACCCAGCGCGCAGGGACAACTGATGACCAGCACGCTGATGGCACAGCTGAAGGCAAATTCAAAACTTTCGCCCCACAGCAGCCAGAAGATGCAGGTTGCCAGTGCAATGAGCATGACAACCGGTACAAATACACCGGCTATTTTATCCGCCATGCGTGCAATGGGGGCCTTGCTGCTGCTGGCTTCGTCCACCAGCCGGATAATCTGACTGATTGTACTGTCTTCCCCTACCCGTTGGGCTGTAAAATGAATAAACCCGGTTTTATTGATGGTGGCGCTGATGACTGTATCTCCCGGCTGTTTTTCCACCGGGATGCTCTCCCCGGTAATGGCCGCTTCGTCTACGCTGGTAGTGCCGCTGATGATCACCCCGTCTGCCGGAATGCTTTCGCCGGGGCGCACCACGATTTCATCGCCTTCCACCAGTTCTTCCGCCGGAATGACAACTTCCGCGCCGTCACGGATGACCGCAGCCTGTTTTGGCGCCAGGTCCATCAGTTTTTCAATGGCGCTGGATGTCCGTCCTTTTGACCGGGCTTCCAGCCATTTGCCGAAGGTAATCAGGGTGACGATCATACCGGCCGATTCAAAATACAGATTCATGCGGTACAAATCCACCAGCGCCGCATTGCCGTGGCCCAGGCCCCAGCCGATACGGTAGATGGCAAAGATTCCGTAAAGCAGCGCTGCGCCGGAACCCACCGCCACCAGTGTGTCCATATTGGGGCCGCCCATGGCCAGGCTCTTGAATCCGCTGATAAAAAACTTTTTATTGATAATCAGAATAGGCAGTACCAGGATAAATTCCGTAAAAGCCAGCCAGATTGCATTATTGGTTCCGTAAAA
>JAFSOW010000063.1 GCA_017443165.1 Acidaminococcaceae bacterium
ATCATTCCGGGAATCAAAAAGATGCAGGGGTTGGGCCTGCCGGTTAATCTGGCGGTCTCTCTCCATGCTGTCAGAAACGAACTGCGTTCGGAACTGATGCCGGTCAATAAGGGTTATCCTTTCCCGGATGTGATTGCTGCCGCGGAAGAGTATGCGGTCAGCAGCGGCAGACAGGTCACTTATGAGTATATTATGCTGGCAGATAAGAACGACAGTGACAGGGATGCGGAATTGCTGGCGGAGTAACTGCGTTATAAACAGGCCGGTGTAAATCTGATTCCGGTGAACCCGATACCGGAGAAAGGATTTTTCCGGCCCGGGGAGAAACGTATTGAAAGGTTTTTATCTATATTGCAGCGGCACCGGCTGCATGCCACGGTGCGCAGGGAAATGGGAAAAGATATCAACGCGGCCTGCGGACAGCTGCGGGCGGCGTTTGCCAGAGATAATGGATTAAGGGAACACTGATTGTTTCGCATGCACGCTGACTGGAGGGATTGTTGTGTCAGTAGCGACCCGGACTCATAAAGGAAGAGTCAGGAAGAATAATGAAGACAGCCTGTTGCTGGAACGGCCGTATTTATTTGCCATAGCAGACGGTATGGGCGGCTATAACGCCGGAGAGGTCGCCAGCAAGCTGGCTTTGGAGAAACTAAAGGCGGAAAAAGAGGATCTGTACGGAAAAACCGGTTTTTCCCTGGTTTCCAAACTGTATCAGATCATGCGTGATATTAATTGGGAAGTTTACGATAAAGCCCGGTCTGATTCCGCATTGGAAGGAATGGGAACGACTCTTGCCGGTATTTTTTTTAACGGTAAGGGAAAAGGATATGTGTTTAACGTGGGGGACAGCAGGGTCTACCTGTTGCGGCAGAACCACCTGAAACAGCTTACCAGGGATCATTCCCTGGTAGCGGAAATGGTAGAGAATGGTGAACTGACACAGGAAGAAGCCTTCAACCACCCCCAAAAAAATATGCTGACACGGGGGATCGGCGTCAACAAGAATGTGAACGGCGACGTGTTTGTCATAGACATTTATACAGACGATATCATCCTGCTTTGCAGCGACGGACTAACGGACATGCTGCACGACAAAGAAATCACGGGATATCTGCAGATGGAAGATACGGAAGCCTCCGCCGATGCGCTGTTAAGCGCTTCGCTGGAAAAGGGAGGCAAAGATAATATTTCGTTCATTATACTGAAATTAGACCGGAAGGAGGTGGAACACGATGGTCGGTGAGATTTTAAACGGACGCTATGAAATCTTAAAATCCGTCGGATTTGGCGGCATGGCCGAAGTGTACCTGGCCAAAGATGTTCTGCTGGACAGGAAAATCGCAGTGAAAGTGCTGCGGAAAAAATTTTTGGACAACAAGAATCAGTTAGAACAGTTTAAACGGGAAGCGCGTTCCGCGGCCCGTCTGATCCATCCGTCCATTGTGACTATCTATGATGTCTGTGATGAAGGGGATATCAGTTATATTCTGATGGAATATGTGGAAGGCGTCAGCCTGAAGGCGTTTGAGGAGCAGAACGGACGTATGGACCCGGCTCTGGCCGTGGCCCTGACAGCACAGCTGGCTTCTGCATTGGACCATGCCCACAAGCATAACATTATCCACTGTGACATCAAGCCGCAGAATATCGTGCTGACGGAAGCCATGGTACCGAAAATCGTAGATTTTGGTATTTCGCGGATTGTTTCCAATGAAACTATGGCTTTTACTGCTTCCGTAGTAGGATCCGTCCATTATTTTTCGCCGGAACAGGCCCAGGGGCTGGCGGTAACGGCGCAGTCGGACATTTATTCCCTGGGTATTGTATTCTATGAAATGCTGACAGGGAAGGTTCCGTTTGACGGCAATAATGCTGTCTCCGTGGCCCGCAAACAGGTAGAGGAGCAGGCGCCGCCTTTAAGGCAGTATTGGCCGGAAGCGCCTGATGCATTGCAGGGGATTATTGATAAAGCGCTGGCTAAAAATCTTCAGGACCGTTACGCGACAGCTGAGGATATGAAAAACGATCTGATGCGTGTTAAGAATCTGATTTATCCCAGTAAAAACAACGAAACGTTCCTGGATCAGACCATACCGCTGCAGGCGATCGCGACAACTTCCCCGGTAAAAGCTGCAACAGCGGCTGTACCGGAACCGTCAAAGGCACGGGCGCGTTCGGAAGAGGAAAAATATCAGACTCTGATCATGAGCCTGCCGAGTTTCCTTACCCGGGAAGTGGATGACGATACCAGTGAATACGGACAGTTTGAAGAGCCGGAGAGCACAAGAAAAGTTGTGCCGGTAAACGCGGAGCAAAAAGCGGCTGATACCGGTACGCAGGTATCTGCTGCTGCAACTTTGGGAACGGCAGCAGCTTCAGCGGCAATTGCTGCAGCGGGTGCGCCTGAACCGGAACAGCAATCCCTGTTTACAGAAGATACGGGTATGGTTACTGCAACAAAGAAAGCGGGACCGGAAGCCGGACCGGCTATCAGGGATGAAAATACGGTTTCGGGAACCGGTCTGAGGCAGTCAGAAACAGTGAAGGAACCGGATGGTAAACCGGTGGTCATCCCAGTCGCGGATATGAGTGGCGCTTACAAAGCGGAAAGTTCTGCTCCTGGGGCCAGGCCGGCCAGTCCCGGTTTGTCGGTCACCAGTGACCCTGCGGTTGCTGCGGCGGGTCAGAAAGAAGCCCAGGGTTCATTGAAACCGGAACAGGAAAGAAAGAATGATACGCCGAAGAAAAAATCGGGGTTTTTAAAGAAATTAATAGCCGCTGTATTATTGTTGTTCGTGCTGATTGCAGGAGGAATTTTCTATTTCTTCAGTTCCTCCAAGCCTGAAATTACTGTGCCGGATGTTAACGGCAAACCGGTTGCGGAAGCGCAGCAGGCATTGGAATCTCAGGGTTTCAAAGTCGAGATTGAGAACAAGGTTGATACCAGCGTCAAACCGGGTACCGTCCTGCGTATGGATCCGGTGGCCGGTATCAGGCGGAAAGAGGGGGCTACCATCACATTGGTTGTTTCCGGAACAGAAAAGACGACAGCAGTTCCGAAAGTCGTGGGGCTGAAACAGGACCAGGCGGAAAAACTGCTGTCGGAGAAGAATCTGCGTATTGAAAAAATTGAGTACAAGTGGGAACAGGACAAGCCGGAAGGCATCATCCTGAGCCAGGCGCCGGATGAAAAAAGCCAGCTGGGCGAAAACGGCGCGGTAAACATTGTTATCAACAAAAAAGAAGAAAAGAATGTGGCAGTGCCTGACCTGAAAGGGATGACTCTGGCGGAAGCCAGAAAGAAACTGGAAGATCTGAAGCTGAAAGTAGAAGTGAGAGAGGAAGACAGCGAAAAGAATAAAGACACGGTAATCGGGATGTCGCCGGAAGTGAACGATACCATTACGGAAGGCTCTACGGTAGTTCTGCTGGTTTCCAATGCGAAAAAGCAGGCCGGTTTCCCGGCTACGCCTGACAAAATCAACAGCAACAGCGGCAAGAGCAATGGCAGCGTGACTGTGAACAGGACCACCGGGGCCCGGTATGCCGAATTTGTGGTGCCCGGAACCGGAACCCATACGGTGCAGATTGTTTCCAACAACGGCCGGTCGCAAAAAGTGGAAGTGTCCGGATCCTATAACGGCGGTGTGCGGCTGCGTACAAAGGTTGACAGTGATGTACAGCGTGTCGGCTTCTATGTTGACCACAGGCTGGTAGAGGAGAAGAGTTGGTAACATCAGGATTGGTAGTTCGGTCTTACAGCGGATACTATTACGTGGATTGTGCCGGCGTTATGATAACCTGTAAGGTCAAAGGGCACATGAAACAAAAACGGTTTTCTCTGTGTACCGGCGACCGGGTGCAGCTGGAAGTCAATCCGGATAAGGCGGACGAAGGGATGGTCACAGCCGTTCTGCCCCGCCGTAATTATCTGGAAAGGCCTACGGTGGCAAACCTTGACCTGCTGGTGATTACCCTGGCGCTGGTACAGCCGGATTTCAGTTTTCTGATCGCGGATAAATTGCTGATCCTGGCGGAAGCGGCAAAGATTCCGGTACTGTTGGTACTGACCAAGGCTGATCTGGCTGCGGAAGAGCAGAGGGAAAGCATTGCTTCGGTGTATCGGAAGATCGGGTATGAAACCTTTGTGATTTCTTCCAAAACCGGAGAGGGCATTGACGCCCTGCGCAAGCGTCTGGAGGGAAAAGTTACTGCGTTCGGCGGCCCCAGCGGGGTGGGCAAATCCTCCGCGCTGAATGCGATTCAGCCCGGCGTCCTGCGGACCACGGGGGAGATCAGCACGAAAATCAGCCGGGGGAAGCATACCACCCGGTATACGGAACTCATTCCCTTCAACGGAGGTTACCTGGCCGATACGCCCGGTTTTGGCAATGTACTGATGGAAAATCTTGAACCGGAAGCGTTGCCGGCCTGTTTTCCCGAGTTCAGACAGTTTGAAGCGGCCTGTAAATTTTCGCCTTGCAGCCATACCCATGAACCGGTCTGCGGCGTCAAGGATGCGGTGCAGGAAAACCGGATCGCCTCTTCCCGTTACGCGTCATATTTGTCAATCCTGGAAGAGTTAAAAGAAAACAAAGCGAGGAACCGAAGATGATCAAAATAGCTCCGTCCATATTATCGGCAGATTTTTCCTGCCTGGGAGACGAGATACGGAAGATAGAAAAGGCCGGCGCCGACTGGGTGCATATTGATGTGATGGACGGCAATTTTGTGCCGAACCTGACCTTTGGCGCGCCGGTGGTGAAAAAAATCCGGAACGTGACCAGGAT
>JAFSOW010000064.1 GCA_017443165.1 Acidaminococcaceae bacterium
TATCAGGTTTTTGACATCGGGCTGGAGATCGAGAATATGGACGACTTTGGGAGTTTTCGCCGCTTCATACTGTCCTTTGGGGATCGCCTGGATACCGGCCCGGAAAATCTCGCAGAAGTACGCGCCGTAATTCAGTACAAAGGCCAGCACCGCAGCGGGAAAATCGTCCAGGCGGATGCCGATGACCGGTATAAAAGGCAGGCCGAAATACACGAACAGCAGCTGCAACATCAAAGGCGTGCCCCGCAGCACATACACGTATGCCGCAACCACGTCGCGCAACAGTTTAAAAGACGATACCCTGCAGAAGGCAAGAAGGATGCCCAGCGGAATCGCCAGCACGATGGTAATAAAGAAAAGCCGTAAGGTATCTACGGTCCCCATCAGCATCTGGGGGATAATCGAAATAATATAGTCCATAAAACACTCCGTTAATCAGGAAAGCACCGATTAAATCACTTTATGCGGCTGAGCCGGATACATCAGTGTTTCTTTTAATACAAACAAAGGCCGGTGGCATAAACCATCGGCCTTGTTGTTATCCCTGGGTAATATAACCGGCTGTCCATCTTTCCATGCATATTCCATGCACAGCTGTAACACATACCGCACAGGCCGGCCTGCCGCTGCCGACGGATTATTTTTTATCCTCGTAGCGGGTGATATCCGTACCGAACCACTGCATGGAAATCTTCTTGCAGGTTCCGTCTTTTTTCATTTCGTCCAGGATCTTGTCGATGCGTGCCGCAAATTCCTTATCGTCCTTGCGGAAGCCAACGCCTACAACTTCTTTGCCCAGGTCTTCCTTCAGCACTTTGTACTTGCCGGGAGCCTTCTTCATGTAGTAACGGACCAGGATTTCGTCAACCACCAGCGCGTCCAGACGGCCGGAGTCGATGTCCAGGAATGCTGCCGCGAAGTCAGGATATTTTTTGTATTCTTTCAGGCCTTTGCGCATATCGGCATACTTGCCGTCCAGCAGATAGCTGCCGGTGGAATCGTCCTGCACGCCTACGGCTTTGCCCTTCAGGTCAGCGAGGGTTTCGATTTTGGAAGCAACCGGAACGGCTACAACCTGGCAGTTGTTAATGTAGGGTTTGGAGAACTGGATCACTTTTTCACGTTCCGGGTTGATAGTGAAGCAGTTCCAGATGGCGTCGATACGTTTGCCGTTCAGCTCGGCTTCCTTGGCGCTCCAGTCAATGGGTTTGAAGGTAACTTCCATGCCCGCGCGTTTGCAGGCTTCCCTTGCCAGATCAATGTCGAAGCCGACGATTTCATTCTTTTCGTTGCGGAACCCCATGGGAGCAAAATTGTCATCCAGACCGATGACCATCTTTTTCGGGCCGCTGCTGCCGCACCCCACTACCAGAAGCATCATTAAAACTGAAAACAGTACAAGACAGATTTTTTTCACGATGGAAAACCCCTTCCTTTTATTGTTGGTATGTTAATTATACTTTATCTTGCTAAATTTGTAAAGAGATAAAACAAAACCCGCAATTGCACGAAGATAAAATCCATTAACGAATCTTTCCACGTTACCCGGCATCCCGCTCACTTAATTCCAGCCAGCGTTCCGTTAGAGCTTCCAGTTCCTTTTCCACCCGGTTCAAGTCGTCTGATAATTGCGCTATTTTTTCATAATCATTGCCGGCCAGGGAAATTTCCCGGGAAATCATTTTGCTTTCCGCTTCTTTTCCCGCTATGGTTTCCTCCAGCTTTTCCAGTTCAACCTTTTCACTGAACGTGAGACCGGAAGATTTGTTTCCAATGATTCCTTTTCCCGGTTCGTCTGCTTCAGACCGTTCTCCTTTTACATCGTTACCGGAACCGTCAGACCGGTTCTTCTCCGCAGTTTTCTTTTTGTTCAGCGAAGTTTTCTGCAGCGTTTCGCCAAATCCTTTCATTTCTTCCTGCTCCAGCGCCTCCAGCTGCCTGCTTCTTTCATAATCGCTGTAACCGCCGGGATACTGCCGCAGCACACCGCCTGCCTCAACGGCAAAGATCCGTCTGGCAAAGCGGTCCAGGAAGTACCGGTCATGGGACACGGCAATCACGGCCCCCGCAAAGGTATCCAGATACTCTTCCAGTACCGACAACGTAGGGATATCCAGGTCGTTGGTAGGTTCGTCCAGCAGCAGCACGTTCGGCGCTTCCATCAGAATGCGCAGCAGGTACAGCCTCCGCTGTTCCCCGCCGCTGAGTTTGCTGATGGGCACCCACTGCAGTTCCGGCGGGAACAGGAACCGTTCCAGCATCATGGCCGCGCTGATATAGGACCCGTCTGCCGCCAGCACATAATTGCCTGCGTCCCGTATGTATTCCAGCACACGTTCCCGAGTGTCGGGGAATTCACTGTGCTGGGAAAAATAACCGATCTTTACCGTCTGCCCGATGGTAACCGTACCGCTGTCCGGCTGCAGGCGTCCGGCAATGATATCCATCAGGGTGGTCTTCCCCACGCCGTTGGGGCCGATGATCCCCACCCGGTCATCCCGCAGCAGGATATAACTGAAATCGTGGATATATTCAATCCCGTCATAAAAACAGGAAACGTGTTCCAGTTCCACGACCGTCTTGCCAAGGCGGGTCGCGGCGGAAGTGATTTCCAGTTCCTGCCGGTTCACCTTTTCTTTGGCAGCCGCTTCGATTTCCGCAAACCGTTCCACCCGATCCTTCTTTTTTGTACGGCGGGCTTCCGCGCCCCGGCTGATCCAGGCAAGCTCCCGCCGATAAATATTCTGCAGCTTACGGGCCGCCGCGCTTTCCAGTTCTCTCCGCTCTGCTCTTTTTTGCAGGAAGCCGCTGTAGTTGGCCGTGTACAGATAGGCAGTGCCGTTATCCAGTTCCAGCGTGCGGTTGATGACGCGGTCGAAGAAATACCGGTCGTGGGTCACCATCAGCAGCGCGCCTTTGCGTTTCTGTAACTGTCCCTCCAGCCAGGCAACGGTTTCATTGTCCATGTGGTTCGTCGGCTCGTCCAGGATCAGCAGGTCGGAGGGACGCACCAGCACGCCGGCCAGGGCCACCCGCTTGCGCTGCCCGCCGGACAGGGTCTTCATCTTCTGATTGAAATCCGTAATACCCAGACGGTTTAACACCGCTTTTGCCTCGCTTTCCAGCTGCCAGGCAAAGTGCTGGTCCATCTGTTGCTGCACTTCCAGCAGTCTCCGCTGTACCCCCGCGTCATCCGGATGCAGCGCCGTTTCATCTAACACGCTTTCATAGTTTCGCAACAGTTTCATCATGGGGGAATCGCCTTGGAAAATCTGCCCGATCACGGTGGCTTCCGGATCAAAGGGCGGATCCTGCGGCAGATACTCAATCACACAGGTGCCGTTCGGGATAATTTTCCCCGGCTCGCCCGTTTCCGGGTCCCTGCCCCCGTCCATTTCCGCAACGTGCCGCAGCAACGTGGATTTCCCGGTGCCGTTGATGCCGATGAGACCGATTTTATCCCCGGTTTCAATATTTAAATTTACATTTTTAAAAAGCGTCCGTTCCCCATAACTGTGGGCAAGGTTTTCAATCGAAAGAAGTAACATATATCCGCCTTTTTATAAAAGAAGCCTGCTGTATTGCAAGCAGGCTGATACTTTATTACGCCGTAAACTGTATAATACCTGTCAAAAAACTCTTATTCTTCAAACCGGCCTTTCATTAATACTTTTCCGTTGAGCATCGCCGTCCTGCCTTTGGCAAACAGGCTGTTGATATCCAGATTTTCATCCAGTACCAGCAGATCCGCATCCGCACCCGGGGCAATGCAGCCCTTTATGCCTTCTTTGGCGATCATCTTTGCAGGCGTGGAGGTAAGCATTTTGATAACTTCTTCCAGCGGCATACCCATTTCCACCAGCAGTTTGACCGTCCTGTGGAGGTATTTGGGCGATGCATAGGTGTAACCGATGCACTCGCCGCAGCTGTCAAATTTAGGCTGGCTGCCAAACGCATCGGAAGACATGGTCACATGGTCCGTGGTGACCCCGTCCATGTGCAACAGTTCATAAAGCAGTTTCGCACTGTTTACAACCTCTTTTTCATCTGATCCTGCCGTACAGTCCATATAACCGCCCATGCGTACCAGACGCGCGCCGTCTTCAATCAGTTCGGGACAGCGCAGCATGTGGGTAGGAAGAAAATGTTTCGGCGGAAGATCGCTGTTTTCCAGCGCGTCGAACAACGGGTTAAGCCGGCCTTTTCCGCTGCCCATGTGCATGGTCACCAGGCCCGCGGTGCCGCTGATCATGCCGGCCCGGCGCGCCTCTACGCCTAACGCGATTAGGTCGTCCCCATCAGGATTGGAACTGCGGTGATCGGAAACGGCTACTTTTACGCCGATCATGGGAGTGAGCATAACGATATCTTTTTCTACACTGCCCAGCAGGGTTTTGGGCGGATACATATAACTGCTGGTCAGTGTGTACACGGTCATGCCTTCTTCGGTCAGCGCCCGCGCTTTGGCTACCAGTGCTTCAATGCTGCGGGTAATACCGTCTGTACCCAGCAGACCTATACAGGTGGTGATGCCGTTTTGGAAGAAAATGCTCAGGCAGGAAGCAGGCACGCTGGAAGAAAAACCCTGTTCCCCGCCACCGCCGCAGATATGCACATGCATATCGATATAACCGGGCAACAGTTTTTTCCCGGCCAGGTCAAACACTTCCACATCCGGCAGGCCCTCATAACCGGCAATATTGTCTTCGATACGGCAAATCTTATCGCCAACCACCAGCACATCTTTTTTCCCCAGGAATGCAGGAGCATATACTTGCGCATTCTTTAACAGTTTAATCATTAGCTCTTCCTCCTTGTAACTCAACCGATAAAACTCTTTGTTCGCACCTGACTTTGTTAATTTGATTATAACATACAACCGGTAACAGCCGAAAGGGCACAACGCATCTTTTCCTTTTCATTTTGTGTTACTTTTAAAATTTTACAAAATTATTATAGCAAGATAATTTCTGTAACAACAGTTACATATTTATTTTGCCGGTTTAATTTGACGCAAAGGGTACTGTTAATTCAGTAATGACAATGGTATAATATTATAACCGGCAACCGTTGTTGACAATTGTTACTGTCCGACAGGCAGGAGCTGATTTTTTCTTCAGATGTTTCTGCATACCGGTAAATAAAGAGTAAGGAGGAATCTCATTATGGACGAGAACAAACCCGTTCCGAAACAAGAGGATGAAGTTAAGTGGTACAGCTACGTTGCATTGCTGTTTGCCATTGTTTTCTTCTCCGGAATTCTGGCCACCAGCAAAGAATGGTACAGTGTGTGTGATTTCACCGTCTTAAACGGTACGTTCGGCAAAATTGCCGCCGCTAACGGCAAGATGCTGACCTTCCGCGGTGCTGGCGGCAATGGTGCCCAGGATGGCTTTGCCTTTGCGCTGTCTCTGTTACCGGCCGTTATCTTCGCACTGGCTGTAGTCAACGTTGTTGAAGGCTTAGGCGGCTTAAAAGCAGCACAGAAACTCTTATCCCCGTTGCTGCGCCCCCTGCTTGGCATCCCCGGCGCCTGCGGCCTGGGCATGATCGCCAGCTATCAGAGTACCGATGCCGGCGCAGGCATGATTAAAGCCATGTACAACGAAGGCATCATCAACGAAGATGAAAAAACCATCTTTGCCATGTACCAGTTCTCCGGCGACGGCACTATCACCAACTTCTTTTCATCCGGTGCCGCGCTGTTCAGCGTGCTGGTCACCCCCATCATCCTTCCCTTTGGCCTGATCATGATTTTTAAGTTCTTCGGTGCCAATCTGATGCGCATGTATATCAAATACGAACACAAAAAGAACGGTGCGAAGGAGGCGGCATGATGGCTGAGAAGAAACAAGACAAAAATATTATCGACCTTTTCATCGAAGGCTGCCGCAAAGGCTGGGATACCGGCATCCGCAACATGATGCCTAACGTTATTATGGCCTTTGTAATCATCAAAGCGTTAAATGTTACCGGTCTGTTAAAGATTCTGGGATCCGTTTTCGCCCCGGTCATGGCCCTGTGGGGACTGCCGGGTGAAGCGATAACCGTCCTCGTATCCTCTTTCATGTCCATGGGCGGCGGCATCGGCGCTGCTGCGGGTCTGCTGGGTTCCAATGTGTTAAGCCCGAAAGACATCACCGTCCTGATGCCGGCTATTTACCTGATGGGTTCTCTGATCCAGTATCTGGGCCGCTGTCTGGGTACTGCGGAAGTTAATTCCAAATACTACGCCATTATGGTAGGCATTGCAGTCTTAAACGCGTTGCTGGCCATGTGGGTCATGAAGCTGCTGGTAGTTATGTACTGATGTGAATAACGGAGAGCGACATGACAACATACAACATTGAACAATACATGAAAGATCTGGAGTATCTGGTCAATATTGACTGTAACGCGCAGAATTTTGCCGGAATTGATAAAGTCGCAGATTACCTGGCAAAAGATTTTACCGGCCCCATGTGGCGGGTAAAACGGGTTGACTGCGGTCCGGACTGCGCCAAACCGCTGGTCATCACCAACACGGATGACACCAATTACGACGTAACCCTCTGCTGCCATATGGACACCGTCTTCCCTGATGGCACCGTAGCCGTACGTCCTTTCTCTGTAAAAGGCGACCGCGCCTACGGGCCCGGTGTCAGCGACATGAAATGCTGCTGCCTCCAGGCCACCCACGTCTTAAAAGCTATGGAAGCCGCCGGAAGCCTGAAAGATCTGAAGGTCTGCCTGGCCTTTAACTCGGAAGAAGAAATTGGCAGCACACATGTCTTATCCTGGTTCCAGGAACTGGGTTCCCACAGCAAATACTGCCTGGTACTGGAAGCGGCCAGAGCAACCGGCGCACGGGTTCTGGAACGCAAAGGCGTGTGCCATTATCAGGTAAAACTGAAAGGCCGCGCAGCCCATGCGGGCAACGCGCCCCAGGACGGCCGCAGCGCTGTCAACGAAATGGCTTACTGGATCCTGCAGCTGGCCGCCCTTACCAACTTTGAAACCGGCATGACGGTAAACACCGGTGTAGTAAAAGGCGGCAGCGGTTACAACAGCGTAGCCGCAGATGCGTTCATGGATATTGACCTGCGGGTGGTGGACAAGGCTCAGATCTCCATCATGGAAGAGGCCTTTGCCAAACTGCAGGAGCATGCCAAAGCGGCAGAAATTGAAACAGAGATTATCGTTGTTTCGAGCATGCCTCCCATGGCCAGCACGCCGGAAACAGCGGGGCTGGTGGAAATTATCGACAACGCCAGCCGCGAATTCGGTCTTTCCACCGAATGGGTCAAAGCCGGTGGCGGCAGCGACGGGAACCATATGGCCGGCGCAGGCGCAACCACAGTTGACGGTATCGGTCCTACCGGCGCAGGCGGACACAGCGAGGCGGAATATCTGGAACTGAAGTCCGTGGAACCTTCCCTGCACTGTCTGGAAAAGATTTTGCTGGATTTGCAGGCAAAGCTGTATAAATAACATTACTGTTTCAAGACAAGAGAAAAGGCAACTCTCTATTGAGAGCTGCCTTTTTTTATGGGTTCATCCCAACATTCTTTTTGTTTTTTATCCTAAAATTTTTTTAATCACTCTGCAGTGGATGCTTACTCCGTTTTCCAGATATTTTGGATCGAAATGCATATCCTGATGATGCAGACCCGGTTCTGCGCCCACACCCAGGCCGACGAAACCGACCTTCAGGCGCGGAAGATTTACCGGGAAGCAGAAGAAATCTTCGCCACCGGACGTATTAAAGGCAGGAATAATATTCTCTTCTCCCACAACTTCCGCGACGCTTTCCCGGACAACTTTCGCAAATTCCGGTTCGAATCCTTCCGCTGCCGGGAAATCTGTATAGAACTCGAATTCTTCGGCTTTTGCTCCTACAGCTGCCGCTCCGTTTTCAATAGCCCGTATGACCTTTTCCCGCATTTCTTTCATAGTGGGATTATCCTGCGCGCGCATATCAAACGTTATATCAGCGAATTCAGGAACCGAATTAAACACGCCGGAATCCGCATGGAAACGGGTACATTTCACACTAAAAGGAATCCTCGGGTCCATATGGATGGCGTTTACTGCCGCAATGGCGCAGGTAGACGCATCAATGGGATTGATTCCCAAATGGGGTCTGGCGCCATGCGACTGTTTACCTTTGATACGGGCGCGGAACTGACAGCCCGCTGAATAACGCATTTCACAGATAGCGCCTCCCGCCGGACATTCCTGCGTGGGACGAATATGCATGCCCAGCAAATAATCTACGTCTTCCAAAATTCCGCTTTCCAGAATTTTCAAGGCGCCGGCACCCAGTTCTTCCGCAGGCTGGAATACTGCTTTAAAACGTCCCTTTTTTATTATTCCTGTTGCCAACACTTCTTCCGCCGCTGCCAGCAGCATGGAACTGTGGGCATCATGACCGCAGGTATGACGGAATTCTTTCTTTCCGTTGATGATATGGGTCAGAGCGTCCATATCCGCCCGGATACCGAATACCGGGCCCGGCACACCGCTGTCATATTCAGCCACAAAACCTGTAGTCCCGGCAAGGTTCCGAGTTACCTTAAACCCCGCCGTTGCCAGTTTCTCTGCCAGATAGGCTGAAGTTTTAAATTCTTCGAAACCCGGTTCCGGAATCGTATGGAGATACTGATAATGAGTTAAGACGTTAGACATACATTCATCTCCCCTCTGATTGTATCGTTTTATTTACTGTACCGCAAACAGGTCATTTCATCCCAGATTCCGTTCCAATTACTTTTTCCCGTAGCAGTACCAGAAAATGAAACTGACAGCAAGCCCACCTAAAATATTGCCAATGGTAACAGGCAGCAGATTTCCCATGAAGAAACTTCCCCAGGTTACGTTTGCGAGGTTGACTCCCGCTTTTACCGCCAGCGCCTGCCAGGCCGGGTTCGACGCGGCAAAAATGCCTGCCGGCACATAATACATATTGGCAATGCTGTGTTCAAAACCGCAGATGACGAAGAAGGCTACCGGCATATAAGCACCAATGAAGCGACCGATTGTATCCTTAGAACCCAGGCTGATCAGTACGCCAATCGTCACCAGCACATTACAGAAAAAGCCCAGCCCCACCGCAGTCATAAACGGCAGGGAGCTTTTGGCAGCAGCGACTTTCATGGTTGAAACGGCAAATCCGCCGCCGGATAAATTCAGACAACCCAGAAAAGCCATTCCCGCTGCTACCAGAACAGCACCGCAGAAATTACCTGCGTACACCCAGAACCAGTTCCACAACATGGAAGCGAAACCGGTTTTTCCTTCAAACACGGAAATATTGATCAACACGTTCCCGGTAAACAGTTCCGCCCCGGTAAGAATCACCATAGCCAGGCCAAAGGGAAACAGCAGACCGCTGACCATCTTTGCCAGACCCGCATTCGAGATGGCATGGGACGCCGTACTGGCCGTGGCGCCGCCCATGGCAATCAGGAAGCCGGCCAGAATTCCCAGTAAAAGCATTTTGCCAACCGGCAGCGATGCTTTCTTCACGCCGGCCTGGGCATAATTCTCCGTAAATTCAGCAGGGGTAAACAGGTTCATTTAACTTCATCCTCTTTTTTACAATTTGTCAAAGGTATCCGTTACGATTTTCCAGACTTTCTTGCGGTTGATCTTCTGTACGATGTGAGCCTTTTGGGATCCTTCCGGTCCCGGTCCCGCAAAGGCCAGCGTCTCGCCGTAAGACAGGGAATAGGTATCGTTTACGTCAACCGGCATAAACACTTCTTCCGTAACGATGGACGGATCAAGCACATAAGAAGCGGCCAGAACGTCCCAGATATAGTTCTCGAATTTGTGATCATTCCGGAACAGCGGGGTCTGGTAATGATTTTCCCACATATGCTTAAAGACCGGATTTTTCACCCGTTTTTCCAGATCCAGGAAGTTCTTGTAATTGATTCTTTCGTTTTCGCATACATCCAGCGGGAAGAAAGTCTGCTTCGGCCAGGCTCCGCGATATTCCTTCTTCGCGGCTTCCGGATCCAGCCAGACATTAAATTCCGCAGTGGGCATAACATTGCCTGCATGCAGGAAAGCCCCTGCCATGTACACGATTTCCTTCGCCAGCGGTGCGATAGACGGGTCTTTTTCCAGCGCTTTGGCAATATTACCGCCGGTGCCGATACCTACAATCGTCACTTTGTGGGGATTCTCTTTAATGGTACGGATGATAAAGTCGCTGGGGTCTTCCGCCTTCGGCCCAACAGTAGGTTCGCTATTATACCGTTCCCGGTATGTTTCCTGCCAGGAAGCAGGCCGGGGATATCCCGCCGCTCCCAAATGGGAGTCATGGCCGCGGCCCCACAGTTTCTTTTCCGCTGTTATGTTTTCGATACGGCCGGGCCGGGCCGGTTTGTTATTTCCTGCAAAAACCGGTATGTCAGTCCTGCCGATACCTTCCAGATGGCGGATTGTACTGGCCACACCGTCTTCTACCCAGCTGTTGCCGATGACAACCGTTACGCCTTTTAAGTCTACTTTAGGAGACTTGGCCAATATCAGCAAGGCCACGCCGTCATCAAACAGGTCCACCATGTCCGCGTCCAGAATAACGGGAATTTTTTCCGGTGCCTGTGCCACAGGTGCTTTGGCCGCGGAAGCAGTCACGGTCATAGCCGTGGCGCCCACCAGAGCTGCAACGCAAGTCGTCTGCAATAAACGTTTCCAGGTTTTCATAGGAGGCCTCCCTTCGGATGTCACGAATATATTTTCATACTATTATAAAAAAAGTACATCCTTTTAGAAATATTATACACTAAAATTACGCAGGGCGCATTATCATTTTATAAAGAAATCGGAGGTATGTGTAACGTGATGCAAATTCCAATTTCGTTTACCAATGGTACTTTTCCCCCTTGCTGATCTTAAACGCCCGGTAAATCTGTTCCGCAAGCAGTACGCGGATCATCTGGTGGGTAAAGGTCAGTCTGGAAAAGGACCAGCGGAAATCCGCTTTTTGCCGCAGCGCGTCCGTATAACCGAAAGCACCACCGATGACAAAGGTGATATGGCTGACGCCCTGCAACGCAAGCGCGTCCATTTTTTCCGCCAGTTCCGGACTGGTGATCTGTTTTCCCTGCAAGTCCAGCAGCACCACATAGGAATGTTCCGGAATCACAGCCAGCAGCCGCCGGGTTTCTTTTTCCAATACCTGCTCCCGTTCTGCTTCCGAAGGTTCCTGCGGCATTTTTTCTTCGTTGATGCTGACAATTTCCAGTTTACAGAACGGCTGCAGCCGTTTTATATATTCGTCCATAGCTGCTGTCAGATATTTTTCTTTCAGTTTGCCTACACAGGCAATGGTAATTTTCATGATGTCTGCCTTTTACAATGCACATTATTGTTAAAAAAGCCGCCCGTTACGAGCGGCTTTTTGCTTTTTTAACAAAATCTGTTTTCCGGTAAACCTTGTAAGGAGAACCCGGAGAATTATATGTTTTCTGTTGGTTTAGTTTCTCGGATACTCCTGCAGGACAACAGCCAGCGTCATCTGGTTTTCGTTCCGCAGTACCGTGATATTCACCTGGTCTCCCACTTTGTGCTTGGCAATTTCGTCCCGCAGTGCGGCAACGCTCTGAACCTTCACGCCGTTGAATTCGGTGATGATATCACCGGTACGGGCGCCTGCCCGGGCCAGCGGACCGCCTTTGGAAAGTTTCATGATGAACAGGCCGTCATGCAGGTCCATATCAAAGCCGTACTGTTTGGCAATTGTTTTATCAATCAGGGACGCGCCCACATAAGGATGGGCTACCCGGCCCTTGGAGGCCAGTTCTTTGATGATGGGTTTTACATTATTGATGGGAATGGCAAAACCTATGCCTTCCACATTGGATACCGCAATCTTGGCGCTGTTGATGCCGATGATCTCGCCGTCCGCGTTCACCAGTGCGCCGCCGGAGTTACCCGGGTTAATCGCCGCATCGGTCTGGAACAGGGTGAATTTCTTTTCACCGATTTCCACGGAACGGTTCAGCGCGGAGATGATGCCTACCGTTACGCTGCCCCGGAATTCCATGCCCAGTGGGTTGCCGATGGCAATGGCCGGCTCTCCTACCTGTACCGTGGAAGAATCACCGAATTCCGCTACGGGAAGATTGTCCAGGTCAATTTTAACTACAGCCAGGTCGGTTGCCGCGTCGGTGCCCAGCACCTTGCCCTGGGCGCTGCGTCCGTCCGCCAGGCTGACGATGATTTCGGAAGCACCGTCTACTACATGGTTATTGGTCACGATCAGGCCGGATTTGTCATAAATCACACCGGAGCCGTAACCCCGTTCCGCCAGCTGCACCCGGTTAAAGAAATCGCGCACATAGGCTTTGTTGGTAATACCCACCACAGTGGGGCCAACCTTTCTGGCAGCCTGCACGATAGGCGTATTCCGGGCACCGGACATCTTTTTGTCGATTTCTTCCGCTTTCTTTTCCTGCTGTTGCTGAGGCGTAGCCGGTTCTGTCGCCTGCGCCGCCGGTTTCTTCGTTTCCGGAGCGACCGCGTTGCCTTTAGCGCCGCCGCACCCGCCCAGCAGCATGCTCATTGCCAGCAGCAGGCTTACGGTTACACTGCCTGCCTTATTCAAAAATGTTTTGCTCATGATAATCCTCCCATTCTTTATTTTTCACCACTTCGTCCTGTGAAGTGACATAGAACTGAATGTTTATCCGGGGAATCTTTCGCATCACAATACTTCGTACTGTAGATTCTGCCAGACTCGGCGTATTGTTCTCCTGGCTCAGGTGCGCCAGAAACACCTGCTTTGGCAACGTTGCCAGTTCTGCCAGCAGATGACCTGCCGTTTCGTTGGCCAAATGCCCCCGGGTTCCCAAAATCCGTTTCTGCAACGGGAGCGGATAGGGTCCGTTTTTCAGCATAAACGGATCGTGATTGGTTTCAAGCACCAACACCTCTGCACCGTCCAGTTCCCGTTTTACCAGATCGCTGATGTAACCCGTATCAGTCACATAGGCGAATTTACGGCCTTTGCACCGGAACGCATACCCTGTCGGCTCCAGTGCATCGTGGGATACGGAAAAACTGCGCACCTGGAGGCCGCCTAACGTGATTTCCGTCTGGGGCACAAGAACCTGGCGGTTACACAGTTTCAGGTCCAGCCGGGGAAGCGTCTGTCTGATTCCCTGCCAGGTTCCCCTGCTTGCATAAATGGGTACCGGATATTTTTTCGCAAAAGTCTCCAATCCCTTTACATGGTCGATGTGTTCATGGGTGATGAATACCGCGTCCAGATTATCCGGATGGAGTCCCAGCTTCTGCATGCCCTGCGCAATACGGCGGCAGGAGATGCCTGCGTCCACCAGCACCATGCCGGATTCGCAACGCATTACCGTCGCGTTTCCCTTGCTGCCGCTGGCCAATACCGCCACCTGGAAACAACTCATGCCCGGGCCTCTTCTTCCACAAGCCCGACCCCGGCGCTGCATCCTAACCGTTCCGCCCCGGCTTTCAGCATGGCTTTGGCCGTCGCGTAATCCCGGATTCCTCCCGCAGCTTTTACCCGCAGGCCCAGCTGTTTTGCTTCCGCAGATAACAGAGCCACGTCCTCTACTGTAGCGCCGCCTTTGCTAAAGCCCGTGCTGGTCTTCACAAACGCCGCCCCGGCCTGAGCAATCATCCGGCAGGCGCGGATTTTTTCTTCTTCATTTAACAGGCACGCTTCAATAATAACTTTGACAGGCGCTTCGCCTGCCGCAGTTACGACCTGACGGATGTCTTCCACAACATAGGCATTGTCCCGGCCTTTCAGCGCGCCCACGTTGATGACCATGTCAATCTCATCAGCGCCGTTCCGGACTGCCCGGCGGGTTGCCTCCGCTTTCACCTCCGGCTCATCGCAGCCTAAAGGGAAACCTACAACGGAAACGACCTTTAATTCCGTTCCCGCCAGCAGATGTTTCGCCAGCGGAACAAAACAGGGATTGACGCAGACGCCCAGAAAATTATGAGTACGGGCTTCCTGACATAATCTGATAATATCTGCCGTCGTTGCTTCCGGTTTCAGCAGGGTATGTTCTATATATTGTTCAATCATAGGTATACCGGTTCCTCCTGAAAAAATCGCTTGTTCTTTAAAAATAATTTTATCGTATCTTTTTCCCTTTGACAAGTGCTATAATAGACAGGAAGCGTCTGCTTCCAACAGTTTTTTCCGGAACACGGACGGTATACCTGTCTGCTCCGGAAGGCACAGTCTGTGCCGCCTTAATTGTTATCAGAAAGGCCTTACGTTACATGGAAAAAATCGTATTATTATTAGCCAAAGAATTGAATATCCGGCCGGCCCAGGCGGAGGCCGCGCTGCAATTGCTGGACGACGGCAACACTGTTCCTTTTATCGCCCGGTACCGGAAAGAAGCTACCGGTTCACTGGATGAAGAACAGATCCGCAACCTGGAGGCCCGGGCTCAGTATATTCGTAATCTGGACACGCGCCGGGAAGAGATTTTAAACTCCATCCGGGAGCAGGAAAAGCTGACGCCGGAACTGGAACAGCAGATTATGGCAGCGGAAAAGATGCAGGTTCTGGAAGATTTGTATCTCCCCTACCGGCCCAAGAAACGCACCCGCGCCCAGATTGCCCGCGAAAAAGGACTGGAACCCCTTGCCAGTTATATTGTGCTGCAGGCCGATACGCCGAAAAGCCTGTCTGAGCTGGCAACTCCTTTTATCAATGCGGAAAAAGGCGTGGAAACGGAAAGCGACGCCTGGAAAGGCGCCCAGGATATCGTAGCGGAAACTATTTCCGACAGGGCCGATGTACGCGCTCTAATCCGCCGCATTTTATGGCAGAACGCACAGATTTCCTCTGTCCTTGCAACCGATGAGGTCACCGGCAAGGATTTCCTTATGTACAAAGAGTACAGCGAACCCGTGAAACAACTGCCGCCCCACCGCACGCTGGCACTAAACCGCGGCGAAAAGCTGAAATACCTGAAGCTGGCGCTGAATTATCCGGAAGAAAACATGCTGGCAGAACTGCACCGCTTTCTGAAGATCAAAGAGGGCACCGCCTTTTCCGCCATGTATGCGGAAGCCTGTGCCGATGCGTATAAACGCCTGATCTTCCCTTCCATTGAGCGCGAAATCCGTAATGAGCTGACTGAAAAAGCGGAAAAGCAGGCCATCAACGTATTCTCTGTCAACCTGCGGCAGCTGCTGTTGCAGCAGCCTATCGCAGGCCATACCGTCATCGGTCTGGATCCCGGGTACCGTACCGGCTGCAAGACCGCGGTCATCGATCCCCAGGGCAAAGTGCTGGCCACCGACACCCTGTACATCATCGGAAGCCAGCGCCAGCAGGATGAAGCGGAAGCTCATTTTGTCAAACTGGTGAGAGAGTTTGGCGTTACCCTGGTCACCATCGGCAACGGAACCGCTTCGTTCGAGACGGAAGAGTTCACCGCCAAAATGATTGAAAAGCATAAACTGAATTTGTCGTATTTAATCGTCAGCGAAGCGGGCGCCTCCGTGTACTCTGCCTCCCCGCTGGCCAAAGAAGAACTTCCGGATTTGAACGTTTCTCTCCGGGGCGCCGTTTCCATCGCCCGGCGCATCCAGGATCCTCTGGCCGAGCTGGTCAAAATCGAGCCGAAAGCCATCGGCGTAGGCCAGTACCAGCACGATGTGAACCAGAAGGAACTGGGCAACGCGTTAGGCGA
>JAFSOW010000007.1 GCA_017443165.1 Acidaminococcaceae bacterium
CAGTCCGGATATTCTTTCTCCAGACAGCTTTTGATGTAATTGCTCTGCCAGAGGGCCAGCAGGCTTTTCCTAGTTCCAATAGTTATAGTTTTTTTCATCGTCAGGGTTTTCCTCGTCTTTGTCATCTAACATAAAAAAGCGGCTGATATCCGTTTTCACGTGTTCTTCTTCTTCCGTGCCGGCGGCCTTGTTGATGTTGATCATGGGGTCCCGGAGAAACTTGTACATGAGCCGTTCGCTCATCACTTCAATTTTATGCTGCTGTTCTTCCGTCAGTTCCGGCATCTTGCGCAGGGTCTTGGCCAGGATGCGTTCCCGCAGGAAATCAAACTTGTCGTGGAGGCGTACCATGACGGGCCGCATGGAAAGATACCGCAGCCGTTCCTTCAGGGCCTCGATATCTTCTTCAATCAGGAACTTCGCCGCTTCCGCGTCCTGGTTCCGCAGCTCTTTGTTGGTATCCACCACGTTTTTCAGGTCATCGATGTTGTACAGGACCACTCTGTCCAGGTCCGTGACTTCCGGATCCACATCACGGGGCACCGCGATATCGATCAGAACCAGTGGATTAGGCTTCACGCGTTCCTCCAGGGCCAGGGCCAGCTGGTCGTGGTGGATGATGTAGTGGGTGGCTCCGGTGGAGGTGATGACGATGTCCGCGTTCACGACGTGGTCGATAAAGTCATCGAAACGGATGACGGAACCGTTGAATTTGTCTGCCAGTTCCTTTGCGTGATCGTAGCTGCGGTTGGTGACGAAAATGGAAGGGGCGCCTTTGTCCATCAGATGCCGTGCGGTGAGTTCGCTCATCTTGCCGGCCCCGATGACCAGGATATCCGCGTCGCTCAGGTCGCCAACCACTTCGATGGCCAGGTCTACGGCGGCGGAAGAAACGCTGACGCTCCGGTAAGCAATCTGGGTCCGGGTGCGGATCTTCTTGCCTGAGGAGATGGCCTGGTTAAAGATTGTATTGAACATGAAAGAAGTGGTGCCTGAAGTGCGGGCCAGATGATAGGCGTCCTTTACCTGGCTCAGGATCTGTCCTTCGCCGACAATGAGGGAGTCCAGACTGCTGGCTACCAGAAACAGGTGACGGACGCAGTGGACGCCGGTGAGGGTGTAAAAGTACTCTTTGTCAAAGGCTTTACCGGCAATGCGTTTTACCGCATTGTGCAGCGCTTCCATGCCGTCTTCCGGTTCCTGGGCAACCAGATACAGCTCAGTGCGGTTGCAGGTAGAAAGCAGGACAGCTTCCGAAAAGTCATCGGATTCTTTCAGCAGCCGCAGCACGTGCTTGATACGGCTGCGTGAAAAATTGAATTTTTCACGGATTTCTACAGGGGCGGTCTTATGATTCAGCCCCAATACGATTAATTGCATCTATGATAATCTCCTTTGCCTGCTGCAGACGGCCTTCCTTAACCAGTTGCAGCAGCTGATTTGTGAGAGTATTTCTCCAGAATTCCTGTCTGGTCCGGGGACCCGGCAGGCGTTGTTTGACGGTTTCCCGCTGTTCATCCAAAAATGCGGCGAAGGCGGCCATATTGTCGCCGTATTGTTTCCGCAGGTCCTCCAGCAGGAGATGGGTGAGGCGGGGGTTACCTCCTGTTGCGGCTGAAAAATGCAGGCTGCCGTTGTCATAGGTTCCCGCTACGGTAAAGTTTCCCGCGTCCGGGTCATCCGCTACGTTCAGCAGGCACTGTTGTTCCCGGGCTTCCCTGACGACCGCTGCGTTGACATCGCGGTTGTCCGTGGCCGCTATGACCAGGAACGCGTGTCTGAGATCGCCCGTTTCGTAATTACGCCGGCACAGGGTCAAAGCAGGAAACATTCTTTGTAACGCAGTGATTTCAGGAAGAATTTCCGGCGCGATGACGGTGACCGCGGCTCCGGCTTCCAGCAGGGATTTTAATTTGCGCAGCGCCACGCTGCCTCCGCCAACTACCACACAGTGACGGTTTTCCATATTCAGCTGCACTGTATAACGAAACTGATTGTAAGCCATACATACCCCGGTCAGAAACTAGTTCGTGTGCTTTGTAATAACTTTTGTTTTTCCTGGCTTCGCCTTATCATAAAAAGCGAAATATAATTGTAAATAGTAATTCATTATATTTTACCACAAAACGCTTAATAATGTTACCTTTTTTTAATCGTTTCTTCCTTGATTTTAAGGAACTATTTGTGAAATCATTTAAACTGCCCATTCTTAACAAATATCCCGACTGTGTGTTATAATATAATGAAATGCGGATTATTCAGTTTTGTACATTACTCTCACACAATATGACTCTCACACAAGCGCGGTTAATCCGTATTTTCAATATAAAAACTGTTTCGGAAAGGATCCCAAATCATGAACATTATTTTCAAACGCAAGAGCGTTCGCACGTATCTGGATATTGACGTAGATGATGCAACGGTTGAACAGATCATCCGTGCCGGCATGGCGGCGCCGTCAGCCAAGAATCAGCGGCCCTGGGAGTTTTATGTGGTGCGCAATAAGGAAACGCTGGCCAAACTGGCAACCTGTACTCCTTACGCAAGGCCTGTGGCCAATGCTCCCGTAGCCATTGTGGCCTGCTACCGTACCAAAGGCGTATTTGAACCGATGATGACCCTGCTGGATATGAGCTGTTGCTGTGAAAACATGCTGATCCAGGCTTCCGCGCTGGAGATGGGTTCGGTGTGGCTTTCCTTCGCACCCCATCCGGAACGGCAGGAACCGGCCAAAAAGGTCCTGAACCTGCCGGAAGATCTGGAAGTGTTCGCTGTCCTGCCGGTGGGCTATCC
>JAFSOW010000008.1 GCA_017443165.1 Acidaminococcaceae bacterium
ATTTCCACATGGGTTCCTGCATTGCGCACAAACCCTGTCAGTTTATTATCTTTTGCCAAACGACAAACAAGGGGACGGAAACCGACCCCCTGCACTTTTCCGTATACAATTATTGCAACAGTAACATTTTGTTTCATTTCTTGTATCACAAATTGGGGTTTATTTGCAGACTTATGCGGACAGGGAAAAGCCTGAGCAAAACATAGGAAAGGATTGCGTTATTCCATGAGATGAAATTCGCCGCCGTGGCGAGGCTGTCTGAGGGACGAAGTCCCGAGTTCCGAAGCCACAGGCGAATAAATCCATGGAATAGCAATCTTTGACGTTTTTGCGATGCCTTTCCCTGCCGAAAAATCGGCAAATAAATACATATTCAGAACCCTGCCCGTTGTTTCAGCCACGCCGCGGCTTCCGCGAAACCTTCCCCGGTCTTGCCGCTGACTTTGAACACGGGCGCCGTTTTATTGAGATGCCGGATGCCTTTCATGAAAAATTCTTCATCAAAGTCTACGTAGGGCAGCAGATCAATCTTGTTCAGCACAATAATATCCGCTTTTTCAAAGGCCAGGGGATATTTGTAAGGCTTGTCGCTTCCATCCGTCACGCTTACCTGCAGCAGCTTGATATCTTCCCCGATAGAAAACTCTGCCGGGCAGACCAGATTGCCCACGTTTTCAATAAACAAAATACCGGGCTTGTCAAACGGCAGCGCATGGATGGCATTGTGCACCAGCGGCGCGTCCAGATGGCAGGCGCCAAAGGTGTTAATCTGTGTTGCCGCGATGTTTTGCTTGCGCAGCCGTTCCGTATCGATATCCGATTCAATATCGCCTTCGATGACATATCCGGGCACATCCAAATGTTTCAGCAGGTTTTCCAGAGTGGTGGTCTTTCCCGCCCCCGGCGCGCCCATGATGTTCACCGCGAAAATTTTATGTTCCGCAAGATGTTCATGGACATGCTCCGCAATATGGTTGTTCCTTGCGTGGATGTCCACCATCACATCCGCTTTCATCATATGCATTGGAATCCTTCCTCCGTTTCCAACTCTAACAATTATGGAAAAAAAACAGTCAAGTCGCAGGGCCTGTGTCCGCAGCAGGTTCGTCCTCCACTTCCAGTTCCACGCTTTTCACATAGAATTCTTTCCCAATTTCCGTCGGGCTCCCGTCTCCATCGCAAAACGGACACTGAAAGGAAAAGCGTTTCCGCTCAAACAGTTTTCCGCAACTGTCACAGCGCAGTTGGGGCTTCACACCTTCAATAACAAGCTTTGCTCCCTCACAGAGCGTACCTTCCGCCACCACGTCAAAATACATCTGGATGGACTCGCCGATAAAACCGGAGTCTTCCCCCACTACCAGATCGATGCGGCGCACTTTGCCACGCTTTTGCCGGGCGGTCTCCGAAGCGATCTCCACGATCTGTACAGTTACGGGATACTCATGCATGAGTGGCTCCTTCCGGTTTTGCCTGCAACGTATTTTAAGGCAGTAAGCGCTGTACGCTTCCGATACTTACGCTTTTGGCTGCTCCGCTCCCGCCGCAGTTTTTGCGGCGGCTGCTTTTTTCGCCTGGGCCGCAGCGATGGCCGCCTTCTGCGCTTCCGTCAAAACCACCTGGGGCTTGGGCGGAGGCGGCGGTCCCTGCAATACTTCTTCCGTCTTTTCGGTAGCAGGCGCCGTATATTCCGTGTCCATGGACAAACACTTCTTCGGGCAGTTGCTCACGCACTCTTTGCACTGCACACAGGCAAAACGGTTGATCTTCCAGGTACGGGCGTTACGGTCTACCGTAATAGCATCGGAAGGACAGTTCCGCATGCACATGCCGCAGAAGATACGGTTATTGATATCGTTAATGACCTTGCCACGGTCGGCTTCGTACACTTTTCTCGGTTTGAAAGGATATTGACTGGTCGCCGGCGGTTTAAACAGATTGCCCAGCATCTCGCTGGCAAAAGAAGGTAACTCATCGCCAGACCTCCTTGTTTCAGAATTCAGTATTTGTAAGCCTCTGCCGCAGCCAACGCGGCGGGTTTTGCTTCGTATTCATTTTCTTTCACAGCAAGCAGCTGATACTTCGCTTTCCTTATCTTTCACAGAACTGATATATCGCTTCGCTTTTTATCTTTCACAGCAGCTGATACACGGATCGATGGTCAGAATAATGTTGGGAACGTCTGCCAGGTCGCAGCCCTGCAGCATTTTTACCAGCACTGCGATGTTGGCGTTGGTCGGTGTGCGCAGGCGGAACCGTTCCAGATTTTTCGTCTTGTTTCCTTTTACATAATACACCGCTTCGCCCCGGGGCTGTTCCACACGGGTAAAGTGTTCCGCCGCGGGCGGGAAGCCTTTTACCGGTACGGCGATATCCCCGGCGGGCATATTCTCCACACAGCCTTTGATGATATCTATGGACTGGTACAGCTCCAGCAGACGCACTTTGGCGCGGGCGAAGCAGTCGCCTTCCGTGGCAAGGACCGGGGTGAAGCCCAGGTCTTTATAAGCGCCGCCTTCGTCCCCCAGGCGGTAATCCTGAGGCACGCCGCTGGCCCGGGCCGTAGGGCCTACGGCGCCAAGAGCCACAATATCATCGTAAGACACCGTGCCTACGCCCTTCAGCCGGGCATGGATGGTTTCATCATTTAAGAAAACAGCAGCTATCCCGTCGATTTCTTTTTTCAGTTTATCCAGACGTTTTACGATTTCTTTTAAATCGTTGTCAGGAATATCGCGGCGCACGCCGCCCACCTTGCAGACGGAAAAGATGACCCGGCCGCCGGTTGTCTGTTCGATGATGTCCAGAATCGTTTCACGGATGCGCCAGCACTGCATGAACAAACTTTCAAAGCCAAGGGCATCGGCCCCCAGCCCGGCCCACAGCAGATGGCTGTGCAGACGGGAAATTTCGTGCCAGATGGTACGCAGGTACTCCGCCCGTTTCGGAATCTCAAGTTCCATCAGACCTTCCACGGCCTTGCTGTAGCCCCAGCCGTGACCGAAGGAACAGATGCCGCAGACCCGTTCCGCCACATACACATATTCCTGGAAACCGCGTTTCTCCACCAGCTTTTCCAGGCCGCGATGCACATAACCGATGGAAGGAATGGCTTTCACAACTTTTTCGTCCTTCAGTTCCAGATCCAGATGGATCGGCTCCGGCAATACAGGATGCTGAGGACCAAAGGGAATAATTGTACTTTTACCCATGTCAGTTACCTCCTTCCGCCGGATGAGCCGCAGCTGCGGCAGGTTTTGGATTTGCCGCCGGTTTTGCTGCATCTGCCTTTGGCGCTGCCGCCGCAACTCCCGGTTTTGGCGCCGGCGCTGCCGGTTTGACAGACGCGTCCACGCCCAGCCCAGGCCGCAGGTTCACTTTGATAGCTGCGGCGGGCTGTTTCGCATTGGCCAGCTCGTGCCAGGGCATAGGCTTGGCAAGCTGGAAAAATTTCCCGTGGTAATCCACTTCCGGGGCGATGAATTCCACATTCAGGCCGAACAAATCGTGAATTTCATTTTCCCACACAAATGCGTACCAGTACTGGCTGGTGACGCTCATGACGGAACCGTCCAGGGGCACGATGACCCGCAGGTTTTCCATCACATAATCTTTATCAAAGCTGTAAGTCAGTTCATAGCCTTCCGAAATCCGGGTACACAGGATCTGCGTCATGCGGTACCCGTCCTTCTTATACCGGGCCGCTTTCCCCAGCAATTCGGAAGCTTCTGTCTGAATCATTTCCTGTTTCATTTTCCGGCCTCCTGACTTTTATTTACAGCCACACCGGGATCCAGTTCCATTTCCCGCAGGGCATGTTTTTCACTGAGCGGAATCGCCAGCGCCTTCTGTTTTTCTTCCAGCACGGCCAGGCCTTTCACCACGCCGTCGATGATGGATTCCGGACGCGCCGCGCAGCCCGGCACATATACGTCTACGGGAATGGCCTTGTCCATGCCGCCCAGCATATTGTAGCAGTCATGGAACACGCCGCCGCTGCAGGCGCAGGTCCCTACCGCGATAACTACCTTCGGTTCCGGGATCTGCTCATAAATCTGTTTAACGACCGGCAGGTTCTGGGTATTCACGCCGCCCGTCACCAGAAAAATATCCGCGTGCTTGGGGTTGCCGGTATTCACGATGCCGAACCGTTCCACATCATACAGCGGGGTCAGGCAGGCCAGCACTTCGATGTCGCAGCCGTTGCAGCTGGAACCGTCATAATGCACGAGCCAGGGGGATTGTTTTATGTAACTCATATAGCCGCATCCTTTCCTTTAACGCATATACATCAGAAACGCAACATTCGCGAAACCGGCCGCCAGCGTCACCACCCAGGCCGAAGACAGCATATGTTCCCACTTCACGCGGGAGCAGCAGTTGTCAACCAGGATATCGCTGAAATAGGTAAACGCGCACATGGCAATTCCCAAAACCGGGCTCCAGGCCGGCGCCCAGGTGAAGAAAAGGTACACAAAGCCAAGCAGCAGTACATTTTCATACCAGTGAGCCAGTTCGATCATGGCCAGCGTGGGGCCGGAAATCTCCGTCAGCGCGCCCTGGATCAATTCCTGATGCACTTCATGGGACATGGATAAATCAAAAGGCGATTTGCGGAATTTAATCAGCAGGATATAGCAGAGGCCGATAAAAATACCTGGCATATAAATAAAATTCATGGCCGGGGACTGGACGATCTCTTTGGCGTCAAAGGTGCCGCAGTGGAGATAAAAGCCCAGCGCCACCAGCAACATCATAGGCTCGTAGGCCATGGTCTGGGCCAGTTCCCGTTCCGCGCCCACCTGGCTGTAGGGAGAGTTGGAAGCGTAAGCGGCGATCACGAAGCACACGCTGGCGATGGTCAGGGTGAAAATCACCAGCAGCAGGTCGCCGTGGGCGAAGAAGAAGAAACCGCTTAATATGGCGAACAGCAGAAAGCCCCGGATGTAAAAACGCTGGGCCTTGTTGACCGCCACGGGCTGTTTGTCCCGCAGCTTGAAGAAATCGTAAAAGGGTTGCATAATAGGAGGCCCTACCCTGCGCTGCATGCGGGCGGAAATTTTCCGGTCGATGCCGGCCAGCAGACCGCCGATAACGGGAGCCAGGATCAGATAAACGATTCCTGACACAATGTTGCAAACCATATCAGACATGGAACACACCTCCTCCCATCATGGCGAACGCAAGGATCATACACAGCAGGCTCAGGCCGAAACCGTAGCGCTGCATCTTCGTTTCCCCGAACCAGTCTTCCAGGTACCAGTTACGGAGGGAAACCTGCACGGTCTGCCCGGCAACGCCTCTGTAGGAAAGATTATCTCCGGTGTTTTCACCGGCCAGGTTCGTAACCACCATCTTCTGCTTCTGTCCGGCGCTGAAGCCCAGAGGCAGCAGCACGATCAGAACGGCCATCACCGACATAATCAGCAGGTTACTGCGGGAAATGACATCAGCTGTTGTATTGTAAATCGCCGAAACATAGGGCGTCACCCCGTACCGGGACAGCAATGGGAACGCGACGCAGGAAAGAATGGTCAGTGCGCTGAGGGTCTTCAGCGCCAGCCACTGCACGCCGTGGATGCCGGGTTCCCTGTTCTCTTCAGCAGGAACGTAAGCCGCAATCTTGCCCAGCCATTTCGTCCAGTAGAACAGCGTCGTAGCGGAACCGAAGGCGAGCAGCAGTAATAAAACCGGATTGCCCGCGTCCGCCACGCTCTTCATGGCCGCCCACTTGGAAATCAGCATGCCGAAGGGCGCCAGGAACATGCCGCAGATGCCGACGATCATGCACTTTGCCAGATTCGGCAGGGCGCAGAACATGCCGTCGAAGCTTTCGATGTTACGGCTCTCCAGCTGCTGTTCGGCGGTGCCCACGGAAAGGAACATCAGGCTCTTGGAAATAGCATGGAAGATGACCAGCATCACCGCAGTCCAGGCCGCCGCATAGGAACCGATACCGGCGCACAGGACGATGAGGCCCAGATTGGAAATAGTCGAATACGCCAAAACCCGTTTCCCGTCGGACTGGGAAATGGCGGCGCAGGAGGCAAAGAAGAACGTGATGCCGCCTACGAACATGGTCATCATGCCCGCGTGGTTCGCGCCCAGCAGCGGACATAATTTAATAATCAGGAACACACCGGCTTTCACCATGGTGGACGAATGCAGCAGCGCGGAGGTAGGCGTCGGCGCCACCATCGCCCCCAGCAGCCAGCCGGAAAACGGCATCATGGCCGCCTTGGTGAAACCGCAGAAGGCCAACAGGGCTACGATCATTTCTACCGGTTTCGCCCCCTGCCCCAGCTTCAGCAGCGCGGAAAGCTCCACTGTCTGGTACTGCATGCCCAGCCAGACGATAGCCGCCGCAAAGGCCACGCCGCCCAGCAGGTTCATCCACAGGGCTTTAAAGGAATTGTTGATGGCTTCTTCCGTCTGGGTGTAACCGATCAGCAGGAAGGAACAGAAGCTGGTGATTTCCCAGAAGGTGTACATGAACAGCAGGTTGTTGGAAAGCACCAGGCCGAACATGGCGGACAGGAACAGGAAGATCACAAAGAAGAAGAACGGACGGCGGTCCTCCACGTCCGGATGTTCTTTTTGGAACTCTTCCATGTAACCGTTGGAGAAGATGGCGATCAGGCTGCCGATGATGCCCGCAATCAGCACCATGATCACGGCAAAGTTGTCGATGGCAAGGTCGGCCGCGACTTTGATCCCGTGCCCTGCCCCGTGCTCAAACCAGAGGATCATGGCCAGCTGCAGCAGTTCCAGTAGCCCGATCCAGCACCGTTTGAACTTCACCATCGTGTAATAGAAGATGGCAAGAGCTACAATAATATCCACTGCCATGATAACAGTGGACGGCATCTCACCGGGCAGGCTGATAAAAGCGGGCTGCCCCAGATACGTTGCCGCAGTAGCGACGGACAGAGCCATCGTCGCGACTGCCGCAATAATTGTAATGAAATTACGCGCCCCGCCGCTGCGTATGCAGAACACAAGCAACGCGGCCAGCAAGGGTACTCCGATTAACAAGCCAGGTAAACACATAAGCAGTCCCTCTTTCTTAATTAGTGTACACAATAAAACAGTTTGGATTAATATAGCATAGACTATAACATATTGCTTACGCCAGCACAAGATTAATTTCTGTATTCGTTAAAGTATACAAAAAACAATTTGTCTTTGTAATATTCGAAACAAATATGTTACATTCCTGGTTATTGTTTCGTTCCGGTACTGCCAAAACCGCCGCTGCGGTCTTCCTTTTCTACTTTATCATCGTCGTCTGTCGTCAGGTACTTGTAAAAGATTCCCTGGGCCACCCGCTCTCCTTTTTTCAGAACCAGCGGCTGCATCCCCGTATTCACGATCGCCAGCATGATATGCCCTTCATTGTCCGGATTATTATAATAATCCGCATCGATGATCCCCACATTATTCACAAGACGAAGGCTTTTCTTAACAGCCATGCTGGAACGGATATGCACGCCCAGGAATTCATCTGCCTGCATATATGCCTTTACACCGGTAGGCACCATCACCAACCGTCCCGGCCGCAGCGCTATGTCTTCCGGTACGCAGATGTCATAACCGGCAGATGTTTTTGTTTTGCGGACAGGCATGGGAAAATCAACATCTTTATATTTGCTAATCTTTTCAAAGCCGCGCAGTTTCATTTAAATCACGCTCCCCTCTGATTCATCATTTTACCTTTATTTACAATTAAACATTATTAATAATTATAACATCATAATGACTTTTCTCAAAACCTTTTCTTGCATAATTCATCAGGAAGCAAAAAACGAACATTGAAAATACGTAGCAGCGGACAAGGCATCGCAAAACCGTGCCCATTTTGCTTATACCTTCTCCGCCACTTCTTCTCAATTACTGCTTGTCTAATTTGCATTAAACACGGTAAACCTTTTTCTCTTTTTTGTAACAATAAAATTTTTTCAGCAACTTAGCTTGCATTTTACAACCCTAAAACGATTAAATTTGTAAAGGGTGAATCTGTTTAAACGCCCAATGCTAATTCGTGTGAAAAACTGTAAACCATTTTAAGTATTTTTGTAACATTTTCATTGTTTTTTAAAGATGTGGTTGAATATTTACGGCCCAAAGCAATTAGACAAGTAGAGGGGTAATTTCTGCCCGCAAAATTATTATTGAATTTTGGTTTCGGTTTTATCTTCTCAATCGGCTATGTAAGTAGAGGAATGAATACAAAACAAAAATATTTTAAAAACCTGTTTACATTTTTTGCCCTCATGGGATTATATGAGTGAAATAGAAATTTTTTCTAATTTGTTGTTCCGTTTTTTTGAACTCGCGGGATTATATGAGTGAACAGAATTATTTTTCGGAACCGACTTGCATTTTGATACCCTATCCTGTTTATACAAGTAGAACCAATAAATATTTAGCATAGATTTCG
>JAFSOW010000009.1 GCA_017443165.1 Acidaminococcaceae bacterium
AACCGCAATAAAATACCCGCCGGGGTTTCAGGACCGGCGGGATTTAGTTTTCCGTTGTGAAAAATTGGGGTGAGACGGAACAAGTTATTCCGTTTCTTTCAGTGTTTTGGAAGCGTCCTTAAATGCCTGCAGCAGCTCAGGAGAGCCTGCAGGGTTGCTCTGGCAGAGCTTTTGCAGTTCCATGAAGGTTTTGAACTCGCTTCCCCATAGGTAGCGCCCGTCACCGTCGTAGCAGGCAAGTACCAGATTCTGTTTGGCACGTACCGGCGTTCTTCCGTTGTCGTCTGTGACCGTAATATACACATCATCCGGAAAGTCCATCACGTACAGTGCTGTGCCGTCTTCCTCAGTTTCTTCCAGAAAACCTGAAAGGGAAAACTCTTTGGATAAATCTAACATAATCAATTATCCTCCTCGTAACGTAATATTATAGAGTCAGTGATTTACCTGTCTGCACGACCTGTCATCGCACAAATTCATTAAACCGGCGTTTCCATACTATTATTTTGTTATTTTATTTTACCATGAAACAAAAGTATTGTATAATAGATTTGAAAACATAAGGGGGGCATTTTCTTGAAAAAGGCAGAAAGGCAGAAAGATAAAGAAATACGGCCGGGCATGCAGGTGGAATTTATCTGCCCGAAGTGCGGGACACATCTTGCCTGGGCCCTTCCTCATGTGGAGATGAACTGTCCGAAGTGTGGCAACTGGGTCACCAATGAAAATCGGAAAAAGCCGAAATCGGATTTGTTGCTGCCGACGGACGATGATCAGCTGACATTGTTTTAGAAGACATTGATGGTTTTGTCTGCACAGTGGCAGGTATTTTTTGTGGCAAATAATAATTAAGAGAGAGGCGTGGATTATGAAAATTTTTATGGATACGGCTAATGTAGAAGAAATCAGGGAATTTGCGGATATGGGAATCGTGTACGGCGTGACGACCAACCCGTCGCTGATCGCCAAATCCGGGCGTACACAGGCGGAAGTGATTCCGGAAATCTGCGCGCTGATTCCAGGCCCCGTAAGCGCCGAAGTTATCAGCCAGGACTGCGAAGGCATGGTAAAAGAGGCCAGGGAACTGGTAAAAATCGCGGACAATGTGGTTGTAAAAATCCCCTGCATCACAGAAGGGCTGAAGGCGGTCAAGATTTTGGCAGCGGAAGGCATTAAAACGAATGTGACGCTGGTGTTCAGCCTGGGCCAGGCGCTTTTGGCAGCCCGGGCCGGCGCGTCCTATGTGAGCCCCTTTATCGGGCGTCTGGACGATATCGGACAGGACGGCTCAAAGCTGGTGGAAGATATGGTAAAAGTATTCCGTAACTACCAGTTCAAAACGGAAATTATTGCCGCCAGCGTGCGCAATATGGCACATGTTGACAGGATGATGCTGGCTGGCGCGGATATTGCCACGATTCCTACAAAAGTTCTGCGTGAACTGATCAAACATGAACTGACCGATAAAGGGCTGGCAAAGTTTATGGAAGATTACCGGAACAGCCTGAAATAATAAACGGGTGCATTTTATTACACCCTGTTAATTGTAAAACAGATTAGCGCTTTTTGATAATTCTTAATACGGATGTACGGCAGTATCGTCCATCCGTATTTCTTTTTCCGGAGGATAGAAATAATAATGAATTGGCTTTCTTTTTTCAAATTGCCTTCACGCATTGCAGCAGTGCTGGCAGGAGTCGGCATGCTGGGAGGCGTTTTTGCTCCCTCATCCGCAGAAGCGGGGGGATACCGGAAGGTACCGGAAAAGTATCAGGATGTGGATGTCCGGGTACTGCAAAACGGTCCCACGCTGCTCTTTTCTGACAGCCCGGAGATGGTCTATGAAAACGGGATTTTATATAAGGACATTGTGGAAGGGGAAGGCAGGGTGTTTTTCCATCACGTAAACGGAACCGGAAACACCAAGAAACTCGCTGTGCTGATGCGACCTGTTAATAAACTGACCACCATTACCTGGGGATGCCGGGGAATCGGAGATCCGGATAAACAGTATTACATTTCCGCGCAAAAGGGACAGAGGCGATACTTTAACGATTACAAGGAATTATTGAAAAAAGCTCACAAAAATGAACTGAAAGAAAAACGTGACAAACGCAGGAACAGCAACGAAAAGAACAAAGAACTGCCGGATTACAGCTTTTATCAAAAAGTTTCCGATTTGCCGCTGACCACGCTGGCAAAAGGGGAATATCTGGAAGTTCTGTCACAGGGGCGTAATATGCAACACGCTGGTACTCGCCTGAAACCGGAACAACTGCTTACCGGCATGTTTGATTTCCATGCGAATCATCCGGTTGAAATTGTGATCATGATGTGTGATCCGGAGGAAGATGTTGCGAAATTCTCGAAGGATGGAACTGTTTTACCTATGGACGAACATCCGTTACGGGGGACTTACCGTAATGCAGACCTGACTTATATTATCAAAAAACCGATACAGATGAAATGGTATCAGGCCAGGGCCCTGTGTCTGGCAGGCTCGGACGATCTTTATTTCCTGAAAGGGACAGACAGGATAACCGGCATGCAGACAGTAAACCATGGTAATTACGGTGTTGTTTATCATCTTATCTATAGTGTTGCTGGCGAACATCCCATCCGCATGGGAATCAATCCCTGGGGCGGGGAGTTTTACGGAGCAGGACTCATGCTTTCGGAGGAAAAAACAGACATTATCAGTATTCCCGGCAAAAAGATATTTTTTGGCAAAGGAGATGAGGTTGATGACGTTTTTCTCCATGCGCCGAACCATAAAAGAAAAGATGCGGAGTTTATCTGGTCGCCGCCGGGCGCATCCAATCTTCCAATCCGTGTTTTCTGGACTGTGAACAAACTTTAAAATAGTAAAAAATCTTAATTATATTTTCTTCGAAATGAGAACAGCCTTTACAAAAAAAAAAAATATGGTAAAATCATATTTAGAAATAAAAAAATAAAACGATTAATACGCTGTATTTTTTAAGTTTTGTAAAAAAAAGCCTTTTTAGTAACGAGTATTGATTGGAGGTATGGCTGTGCAAAAGAGGAATACCATTCAGCGCCAGCTGGTCATTTCTGCAGTACGTTCGTTGAGCAACCATCCTACGGCAGAAGAAGTGTACAATCGTATTGTTCTGGATTATCCGGATATCAGCAAGGGTACTGTATACAGAAATCTTAATTCGCTGGTTGACAGCGGGCTGCTGCATCGTGTATCGGTTCCCAGTTCCGCAGACCGCTATGATCATATGCTGACGAAGCATTATCATGTGCAGTGCGTGAAATGCCACAGGTTTATGAATGTGGATGACCTGGATTATTTCCAGGATTTGGATGATAAAATCGCGCAGATGACCGGATACCGTATGGAAAACCATAATATCGTGTTCC
>JAFSOW010000010.1 GCA_017443165.1 Acidaminococcaceae bacterium
TCCGGCTCCTACCGAATTCACCAAGGTGCCTTTGGGGGAATGACAGCGGTATATCTTACCATCCTCCCCAGCCAGAAGGGCCCCGTCGCCTCCCAGAGATACCAGCACATTCTGCGCTCCCTGCTGCTGCAATTTTTCGGCGCAGGCAGCCACCTCTTCGTCGGTACGGAGTTCCACTTGAAAGAGTTCTTCCAGCTCTTCTTTATTCGGTTTTATCAAAAAAGGATGACAGGGTATGGCGCTGGTCAGAAGGTCCCCTTCCGCGTCCACTACCACACGAACCTGTTTCCCGTTCATCCGTTTCAAAATCTTCCGGTAGGTATCCGGGGGAAGTCCCTTGGAAATACTCCCGGACAGCACCAGTATGTCTTCACGGCCCAATGTTTCAAACTGCCGAAACAGCAACTGGAGATTATCATCGGATATTTCAGGTCCTAACCCGTTGACTGCCGTTTCCGCTCCGGTTTCTGCCAGCGCCGCTTCTGTACCATCCGCGTTTTCCTCTCCTGCCAGCACCGTTTTTCCGGCGCCGATCTTCACATTGATCCGGGACAGACCTTCCTCCAGATGGATAAAGTCACACCGGCAGCCTGCCAGACAGGAAAGCCGTTCGATTTCCGCACCGGTAAAACCGGCAACAAAGCCCAGCAGTTTCACCGGAAGCCCCAGACGCCGGAGAATAATACCAACATTAATCCCCTTTCCTCCCGGATAAACAGCCTCCTGAACAACACGGTTGATGGTCCCTGCCCGAAATATCGGCATGTGTACCGTATAGTCCAAAGATGGATTAAAGGTTACGGTATATATCATGACAATTCCCCCTTCCAGGAAATCCGGCATTCGTTTTCCGCAACACTTGTAAAAAACCCTTAAAAGAATTTGTACGCCGGCCAGCGCACAGACAAATTAACAGACACCCTCTTTATATCTGCCCCCCGGCCACCGGTAACAGGAAAAAATAAAGGATGAACATGACCAATATCCCGGTGACCACATGAAGCCATACAGCCATCACACCGTCCCTGTAATACAACAGCGCAATACCGATACCGGCTCCCATCATCAGAATCACCAGCGAAAGCACCAGACCTCCGAACAACAGCTCCGGCATGCCTTTGATAAACAATACACAGCCTGCGGCAGCCAGCAAACAGGTAATTACGCTGGCCCAGGCCCAGCCTGTAAAACGGTTCCCCTCCTCCCGCAACATACGGTTAATATTCCAGCCGGTCAGCATGGCAAAAGCCGGAAAACTCAACACCAGACCAAGAGCCCGCTGCACATGAAACCAACCGGAAACAGTCAGGGTCGTCACGCCCCATAACAGCAAACACAGGTTCCGGCGCAGGTCTTCTGTCCGGCTCTCTGAAATACCGTCCTTGCAGGATTTCAACAACAGGCCTGTCCAGGGAAACATGCCTGCCAGCAGCGTGGAAACAACAGACCAGATCAACGGTTCAGCCGGTGTGACCAGGGTTCCGTATAAAAACAGTACGCTGCTGAGCAATACTAGTCCGGCCCAGAACAGAACCCCTCCATTCCACCGGTTCATTCCACAGGACCTTTCTGGTTTGTATTTTTTTCCGCAATGGAAAGCACATTGGAACCAAAGGCACGCAAGGTGATGAAAGCTCCCAAGATGAAAGGCAGATACTCTGCCGTAAACCGCCATAAAACAGCCAGAATCCCTACCGTACCGCTGGGCACCAAATGATTAAAGAGCGCCACAAACCCTGCTTCCGCAACGCCGCTGCCTCCCGGTGTAGGTGAAAAATACAGCACCAGATTCAGAAGATACATACGTCCCATAACCTGAACCAGGTCAAAGGGGAACTGAAGGCCCAGAAAATAAGCGGGAACTGTCAGATAAATGAAGGTCAGGCTGACGCCTGACTCGATAAACGCCCGCAACACCATAACAGGCTGTTTCCCCATGATATAGACCGCCTGACGGAAATCATAGTACAAACGGAAAGCCTGCCGCCGACGTTCATGTCGAAAATACCGGGAAAAATAGTAGATAATCCGTTTCGGGTAGTTTGTACGCATCAGCGCAACAGCTGCAACGGGAATAGCAATAAAAATTACTGAAACTGTCATGATGACAGGCATGGGGACCCAACTGGTGATGGCTTCATCCTGCTTCATAAAGATGGGCAGCATGACAATCAGGAAAAAGATGGACATAATGGTCCGTACAAGGATGATTACGGTAGAACGGGCCACCGACACACCGGCCCGGCGCATAAACATTACCTGGGCAATTGCTCCGCCGGTTGCACCGGGCGTCAGCACCGCAAGAAAGTAATTACTTAACACCACTTTAACTACGTCGGGCAAAGGCAGATCTTCCCCGGTTATCCGGGCCAGGGTCAGCAGTCTCGTGCCGTCAAAGAACAGCCCGATTGCCAGCGCCCCCAGAGCGCACAAAACAGACCATGAAGAAAACATGGTCAGGTAATCCAGCGCACGGATATCAAATGTAAAATAGATAACCGCCGCCGAAATAGAAAGAACAAATAAAACTACCAGCGCAATCCGCTTATACAGTTTATTACGATGCATGTCCTTTGTCACCAGTTCTCCTGCTGCGTCATCTTACGCAACATGATATATGTTACCGTTGTTACAGCTGTTATATCTTTTGTGTATTGGCAAAGTGCAGCTTCACAAAATTTTCCAATACTTCTGTTCCCATTTTCTGTACCAGTCGTCGCGCGGCATTAGTCGCAGCCTCTCCTCCGCCTTTGGGAATCTTTCCGATGCCGGCTTCCTTTCCCATATCCTCTATCGTCTGCAGAAAAGCAGCCCGGGCCAGCACACTGGCCGCAGCTACCGCAATATCCTCTTCTGCCCGGGGGCGCTGCCATACCTGCATCTCCGGCGCAAAAGCGCGGACTCCTTCCGGAATACTGTCGTTTTTCGTAAACTGATCCACCAGAGCCTGCCGGCATTGCGGGTATTTCTGCCAGGTCTGTTTCAGTGCCGCAATATGCCCCAGCGCCAGCAGGGTATTCAGATTACCGCCCTGCTGCTGCACCTGTCCATACCGTATATTATACACATGGGGTTTCATAACAAGGACAGTATACGCAAGCGCTGTTTCTTCAATCAGATCTTTCAGCGCCAAAATCCTCGTGTCCGTCATGGACTTGCAATCTCTTACGCCCGCAGCCATTAAGGTGTTACCGCCGGCTATGTCAAGACATACTGAAGCTACCACCAGCGGTCCGAAATAATCTCCTTTTCCGCTTTCGTCGCTTCCCATCCAAGTGCCGGAAAATCCCATTTCGTCGGATAAGAGGATACGGGTCTGCCCGGAACTCAAGCGGGTTTGTCCAGCCTCATTTTTGCGCCATGCCCGGCTCATGTCTGATATGCTGTCAGCCGAGGGGGATTTTGTCAAATATTTCCCATTGCCATTTCCGGAAACAGCTGCTGTATGATCCGCGAGTCCTGTATTCCTGAAGTGAATTTTATGAACCAACTCCATGGCCCGGACCTGCAACTCCGAATCCCCGCCCCCCCAAACGAGACGGATTCCTTTTTTTCCGTTATAAATATTGAGAGTAACTTTTTTAGCGGTATCGGTCAGGATAATCTGAACGCCGTAGTTAATGTCTTTCGTCTGTACATTTCCCAGTGGGCACAGCGTTTCTTCGATTGTGTTAACGTATTCTTCAAAGTCCAAAATGGGTTCCTCGATTTCTAAATTTACGGTTCACTGCCAGATGAGGACAAGAGATAATGATTCTTTAAACCATTTACAAAACCAAATCACTTTTTATTGTTCAGTGCAGCGGCTTCCACTTTTTTTAAAGGCTGCCCGCTTTCCTGCGCTACACGTTTGCAGTCTTCAAATTCCGGGACAGAATTGATTACCTGCCCATGCAGCAGGCCTTCCTTAACACGCACATTCCCCCAGGGCGTATCCGCTTCTCTCCAGCGTCGTTCTAACGCGATACGCGCAACCGGGTAGCTGCGAATCCCCAGCGTGGTAGTTTCCATAAACATAATCTGCTGCAGTTTTTGCTGTACCGGCTTCCGGCAAAGCACCTTCAGCATCTGGGCCGGACGGCCTTTCTTCATAATGACAGGCTGCAGCCAGGCATCATTAGCTCCCGCTTCTAATAACCTGTCCAACACATAAGGCAATATTTCCGGATTCATATCATCAATATTGCATTCCAGCATGAACAGCGTTTCGAGCCCGGCGTCCATTCCCCCGGGCAGACTACTTTCATCATATGTACCTATGTTAACGCGCAGCACATTAGGAATGGAAACATCGCGGGTGCCCGCGCCGTAACCAATTCTGGCAACCGTAAAACCGGCAGGCATCTCCTCCACCGGAACTGCCAGAACTTTTAAAAGAGCCGCCCCGGTAGGCGTTGTCATCTCTTTATCTACAGTTCCCCTGTAATGAGGCATTCCCTGCAAAAGTTCCGCTGTAGCAGGAGCCGGCACCGGCATTTGTCCATGGGCGCATTCCACAAAACCGAATCCGGTATTCACCGGGGCAGTAAAAAGCTTCTCAATCCCCAGATACTGCAGTGCCAGGATATTCCCGACTACATCAATAATGGTATCAATAGCACCGACTTCATGGAAATGAATCTCTTCTACCGTACTGCCGTGTACCTTAGCTTCAGCTTTGGCTATTGCCAAAAACACTTCTTTGGCTTTGGAAACGGCCTCGTCAGAGAGTCCAGAATGATCCAGAATCTCTTCTATATCATGAAGGTTCCTGTGTTCGTGGTGATGATGATGTGTATGGTGGTCCTGTTCATGCCCATGATGATGTTCGTGCCCGTGTTCATGATGATGACCATGATCGCAATTCTCTTCGTGCATATGTTCATGGTCATGACTGTGAGCAATACCGTGAGCATGCATCCAGGCATGGTCATGCCTTTGTTCGTGACAATGCCCGTGCTCATGGTCATAGCAATGTTCGTGGGTATGTTCGCATTCCCGTTCTTCCGGCAGCAGCACATTAAAGTACCGTGCCTGGATTCCGCTTTTATTCACGCTCTTAAAAACCAACTCATAGTCTCCCAAATGCAGTTTGGCAAACTCGTCCTGCAGGTATTCAAAAGGTACTCCCGCATCCAGTAACGCTCCTAGCAGCATATTGCCACTGATACCGGCAAAAGGTTCCAGATATAAGGCTTTCATGTTCCTCTCCAAATAACTGTTGCCAGGCTCTTGCCTGGTGCAGTATGTATTTCGGCCTCCGGCCATTTTCGTTTCCAAAGGTGATTTTTGTTCTTCAAAACGTCTTCTGACGAATGCGACCGGACTTCCGGCTGCATGATAATCATACTATCTCAGATGATTGATGATACTGGCCATACGTCCGGCGCCAAAACCATTGTCAATATTGACAACAGCTACCCCCGCACTGCAACTGTTCAGCATACCCAGCAACGCTGACAGACCTTTGAAATTAGCACCGTAGCCAACGCTGGTAGGAACTGCGATAACCGGTTTGTCCACCAGCCCTCCAACTACGCTGGCCAGCGCGCCTTCCATACCGGCAATGACGATAATCACATTCGCGCTGCGGATTTCTTCTACCTTTCCCAGCAGCCGATGGATCCCCGCAACGCCCACATCGTAAATGCGTATGACCTCGTTCCCCATAATTTCCGCTGTCACGGCCGCTTCTTCCGCTACAGGCACGTCACTGGTCCCGGCAGTAATCACCGCAATCTTACGATCAGGATCTTTAGGCAGAGGTTCTTTTTCCAAAACAATCAGCCGGGCCCGCTCATAGTAGACTGCGTCCGGTAAATTCGGCTTTACCGTCTCATATAATTCCTCCGAAGCTCTGGTTCCCAGCACATTCTTGTGGCGGGAGGCCAGTACTGATAAAATTGCGGAAGCCTGCCGAATCGTCTTTCCCTCACAATAAACAACCTCCGGGAATCCCCGGCGAAAACTCCTGTCATGATCAAGCTTGGCAAACCCAAGGTCGGTCATATTCAATTGATGAAAACGCGCAATCACTTCTTCGTCAGAAAGGGTACCGGCTTTATAAGCTGCCAGCGCTTCCTTAATGTCTGTTTCATAGCTCATAATATAATCACCCTAAACAGTTATAAAATAACTCGCTTCCTCTGATGCCCGGTCGACAAGAAATGTTGTCACGCTTCGCTCTTCGATACCGCCCTTTTTTCTTTGTATTCTTCTGTCAGCATGTAAATCAGCGGGACTACCACCAATGTCAGCAATGTGGAAGTCGTCAGACCGCCAATCAGTACCACGCCCATGCTCTGCCGCAGTTCCGCCCCGGCGCCGATGCCCAGCGCAACCGGAGTCATACCCAGCATGGTAGAAAGCGTGGTCATGAGAATCGGACGCAGACGCAGGGAACAAGCCTCCAGAATTGCTTCTTTGATTGGCATGCCTTTCTCTCTCGCCTGGTTCGCATAGTCAACTAACAAAATAGCGTTTTTGGTTACCAGGCCCAGCAGCATAGTTGCCCCGATGAGAGACATCATGTTACCGGTCTGATTGGCCACCAGCAGACCCAGCACGGCGCCGATAATAGCAAAGGGAAGGCTCATCATGATAACAAAAGGCTGGGAGAAACTTTCAAATTCCGCAGCCAGTACCATATAAATCAGTACAATGGCCAGAATAACGGCCTTGACGATTTCCCCGAAGATACGGCTCATCATATCGGAATTACCGATGAGTCTGTAACGATACCCGATATCCATGTTCAGCTCCGGAATCAGTTTCTCTTCAATCACTTTCAGCAAATCGCCAGTAGAGATACCAACTGCATTGGAGTAAACAGCGATTTGGCGCTGCCTGCCTTCCCGGTCAATACGGGTGGGACCGGAGCCCAACTTTACTTCCGCCACGTCCCCTAACCGTACATAGCCTCCCGTTTCCGTAGAAACCATCAGATTCGCAACATCCTGGATAGTACGGCGGTCGTCTTTATCCATCTGGATAATGATGTCGTAGTCATTGTTACCAATGGTATAGGAGTTACCGGTACTCTTACCCTGGAACGCATATTGCACCACTTTGCCTACGGTAGTGTTATCCAGACCCAGCTGACTGGCCTTGGACTGATCCAGCCGTATCATGATTTCCGGTTCCGGATCGATACCGATGACTTCCACGTCGGCAGAGCCGGGTACCTGACGGATTTTTTCCGCCAGATCGTTTGCATACTTTGTAAGCCTTACCAAATCGCTGCCCCGAAGACCGATCTGTACGGGCCGGGGATCACCCCGGCTGCCCTGATTGGTCACTACGGATACCTGCATGTCGCCTACGTTTCTGAATTTTCTACGCAGGTCAGCCATAATATCCAGCATTCCTCGCTTCCGTTCTTCCGCAGGTTTCAGTTTCACTTCAATAGCGCCTTCATTGACTGCCGTGCGGACGCCGCCCAGGTGCATGTTTTCAACCCGAACTTCTTCTTTCATTTCCATAAGGACCTGCTCTAAAGGCCATGTCCATTCCGCCATCTGGTTCAGACCGATGCCAGGCGCGGCTTTCACATTGACCCGGAATTCTCCGGAATCGTAGATAGGTTGCAGTTCTGTGCCTACAAAGGGCAGCAGGAACAGATTGAAGACCAACGTCACCAGGGAACCCAGAATAATCTTTTTCGGATGACGGACAGCAAACGCCATCAGTTGATCATACAGTCCCCGAATGTAGTCAAAGCCTGCATTAAAACTCTTTAAAGCAGCGTCCATAAACCTGGGGCGATATTCCTTGTCCTCTTCTGTCCCCGGGGCTTTCAGCCAGTGGGCCGAAACCATAGGAGTCAGGGTGTAGGCAGAAATCGTGGAAAAGGCCAGCGCAAAAGCTACGGTGAGTCCGAACTGCTTGAAAAACTGGCCAATGGTCTCACCCATGCTGCCGATAGGTACGAATACTGCCATCAGCGACATGGAAGTAGCCAAAATTGCCAGCACCAGTTCCTTGGTGGCATCTGCCGAGGCCAGGAACGGCGACTTCCCCATCTCCATGTGCCGGAAAATGTTTTCTACCAGCACGATGGCGTCGTCGATAAGGAAGCCTACTGCCAGCGACAGGCCCATAATGGACATATTGTTCAGGGTAAAACCCATAATATCCATCAGGAAAAAAGTTGCAATTATAGATGTAGGAATAGCCAGGCCACCGATGATGGTCGCCCGGAGGTCACCCAGGAACATATAGGTGATAAGCAGGGCCAGGAACCCGCCGAACAGAATCGTATTCCATACGTCTGCCACGTTCTCACGGATATACCGGCTCTGGTCCCGGACAATATACATTTTTATGTCCGGCGGCAGGTCATGTTGCATAATCTTTTCCAATTCTTTATTGACCACGTCAATAACCTGCACCGTATTGGTACGACTCTGCTTGCTGATAGCCAGCATCACGGAAGGAACACCGTTGGTACGGGAATATGACTCCGCGTCTTCCCAGCTGTCCTCCACGTCGGCAACTTCTGTCAGACGGATTGCCTTTCCGTCCTTGTTGGCCACGATGATTTGCTTAAAATCGTCAACCGTGTTCAGTTTACCTATGGTACGTACAGTGATTGTATTATTGTTGTCACGGACCTTGCCGCCGGGAGTATTGATGTTGGCATTGTTTACCTTGGCCAGCACAGTCTGGAAAGAAATATCATACTGTTTCAGCTTTTCCGATTTTACATGGACTTTGATGGCACGGTCAGCTGCGCCGTAAACTGATACATCAGCCACACCTTCCAGCATCTGTAATCCGTCGATAACTACGTCGTGAAGGATACGCCGGACTTCCCCCGGGCTCCGTTTATCAGAAGAAAAGGCATAGGTAGCAATGGCCTGGGATGCCATATCAAACCGCTGGACCACCGGTTCATCGATATCGGCTGGCAGACGGCGGCGTACGCCGGCAACCTTCTCCCGAACCTCACTGGCCATCTGGCGGGGATCTGTCCCAATCTCAAACTCCAGCACCGTCTGGGAATAACCTTCCCGGATTGAAGAAGTAATACTTTTTATGCCGGAAACTTGGCTGACCCGGTTTTCTATGGGCTTGGTAACCAGGGTCTCCATTTCTTCCGGCGCCGTGCCTTCATAGGTTACTGTAACGCCTACCATGGGCAGATCCACATCCGGATACAGGTCTACGCCCAGTCCCGGATAGGAACGGATACCGAAGACGATCAGCACCAGTATGAACATGGTGGTGAAGACAGGCCGTCTTATAAATGTTTCAATCATTCTTTATCCGTACCCTTCTCTGAAACCTTTACACTGACGCCTTCACGGACTTTGTTCAGGCCGCCGGTGATGATATAGTCTTTTTCGGTTATGCCGTTCAATACCTCAACCAGATTTTCCCCGATATATCCGGTAGTCAGAACTTTACGCACTGCCTTGCCATCCTCAATGATGTAACAGGTACGCTGGTCGTCCCTCATGGAAATGGCCGTCATGGGAATCGTCAGAACATTATCTTTGGGAATAGCCGTAATCAGCGCTTCCGCATACACGCCGCCGCGCAGGCGGTTATCCCGGTTATCAACCACGACTTCCGCCTCAAAGGTACGGGAAGGCTGCACCGCCACCGGGCTGATCCGGACGATAGTCCCCTCCACCTTTTTGTTTTCGCCGCTCATGGAAGGAATGGTAAATTCAACTTTTCCTCCCACCGCCACGCTGCTGACATAACCTTCCGGAATATCGATTTTAGCCGACAACACGGAAATATCCGCAATATTGAACAGGGCAGTGCCAACTTTAGCGTAATATCCTTCCTGGTAATACCGTTTCTGGATCACGCCGGCCCGGGGCGTTGTCACTGTCGTTCCGCCCAAATTCGATTCTGCGGAGGCGAGACTTCCTTTCGCTGCATCCAGTTTGCCTCTGGCGTTTTCCAGGGCAAACCGCATGTTATCCAGCGCCTCTTTGGAAACCGCGCCCCTTTCATACAGGGCTTCGTAGCGTTTTACATCCATTCTGGCTTTTTCGTAATTTGTTTTAGCATCCAGATAGGATCCTTTTGCATTCATCAGACCCGCCGCCGTGTCGACCTGCTCCAGCACGACCAGAGACTGCCCCGCCTCGACAGCCTGTCCTTCCTGAACCAGCACCTGCTCAATACGCCCGTCCACCTTGGCAGCCACATCTGCCTGCCAGATAGGATCCAACGTACCGGAGAAACGGAATTTCGGCACGATGGTCTGCCGTTTTGGATAAGCGGCCATAATGACAGCCGTACGTCCCTGGTTACTCTTGTTCGCCTGCTCATTCCGGGCCATAATATTTGATATGACGCGGAATGCCACAATACCTAAAATGATAACGACCCCAACGATAAGAATGCGTAGTCTTTTGTCCTGAAAATTCATGATGACGCCTGCTTTCTCCGTAAAAACAACTGTGTTTCACGCTGTGTTTATTTTGCACTGTAATACACACAAACTCTGCCGCTTACAGCCAGTTCCGTAAGTTTCACGGTTTCGGAAACAGCGTTGCCTTTTCCCTTTTCCGCGGATTTACGGATCTGCAGCGTTTCTATTCGTGTGCAGGGTCCCCGGGTCTCTATGTCATTAAAAAAACTGAGTAAATCATCCCAGGCTCCAGAAAATTCTGCTTCCCAGAGAAATCTGTTCACCTTGTTTCCGGTTTTTTCAGAATCAGCGGAACTTACGGATACCTGTTTACATCTTTGTACTCTTATGCCATGCAGGTCAGCCAGACGGTAAATCTTTTGTATTTCTTCCTCCGGCTCGAGCTTTTCCGGAATCTGCTCCTGCAGTTTTTCCAGCAAATCCCGTTGCTGCGCCCGCTTTTGCGCATAATCCTGATTCTCTGCGAATGCACGGTAAAGGGCGGTTTCTTTCCGCATAAAGCCCGTTTGTTCAGCCATCTGCTGCACACGGTTCTCCAGTGGTCCTGCAATTCCCGTTACCGTACCGGTCAGGAGAATCACGGAAAACAACAGCCAACAGGCATTCTTGCTGTTTTCAGTCATGCTCCTTTTCAGGGAAAACAGTTTTTCCACTTTTATAAGAGACAGCAACATTTGCTTCACGGCCTCTCCTCCTCCGCCTGCGCCGGCGCAAGCTTTGCAAGAAGGAGAAAAGAAATGACCGTTTTGCCGTTATCTTCTCTGTCTTTTACCTCGATACGTCCGGTTCCGCTTTCCACAAGCCGGATTACCGAAAACACA
>JAFSOW010000065.1 GCA_017443165.1 Acidaminococcaceae bacterium
AACTAATTTTGACATATCTATCCTCCTTAACTACTACAACGTAAGTATTGTTTATCAATCAATATAGCGTATAATCATAGCCATTACGATTAAAATTGAGGCGAAATTGAGGCCGGTCTGGTTATTTACAGCAGGTCTCTCATTTCAGCTTGAAATCTGTATAATCAGGGTTTATAATAATATAGAAAAACAAATACGATAGCCTGAAAGAAACGTTGGTTGAAAAGCCAGCGGTTTTTGTTTTTGTGAAGATTTTGGAAGACACGGGCGGATATGTAAACAAATGAATCTGTCTTTCCGTAACGCTTTGGAGGCGATAGCTATGAGTTCGGATATAAAACGGAATTTTGCATTGCTGTCAGGACCGCTGGCGTTTTTGCTGCTGCGGTTCACGGCACAATCCTTTGGCAGCGCGGCGGCAAGCGCCCTGGGAATGGCGGCCTGGATGGCGCTGTGGTGGGTATTCCGTCCGGTGGGAATTGCGGTGACGGCATTGCTACCGATTGCCGTTAACGCGTTTTTGAATCTGATTCCCAGCGGGCACGTAATCAGCAATTACTTCTCGGAAATCGTAGTGCTGCTGCTGGGAGCTGACCTGATTTGCCTGACCTGGAGCCGTACCGGTCTGGACCGGCGTGTGGCCGTGAAAGCGTTATGCGGTATCGGCACGTCCATGCGGCAGCAGATTGTGGCGTGGCTGGGAGCTTCAGTAGTCCTCTCCGTCTTTCTGCCAAACGTGGTGGTAGCGGCGATTCTTTGCCCCATTGCGGCAGCTATGCTGAAGTTTGTGAACGGCGGCAAGGACCCGGATGTCCGGCAATCCGCGCCGATTCTGCTGGCAATTGGCTGGGGCAGCGGCATCGGCGGTTTCGGTTCCCCCATCGGCGGCGCGGCGAATCTGGTGGCCATTGCCTATATGGAGCAGCTTACGGGACATGAATTCATGTATGTGGACTGGGTGCTGCGGTTCGTACCGATTCTGTTTCTGGTTTTTCTTTTAAACCTGTTCTTTCTCTGGCAGGTCAATCGCACTACACAGGATTTAAACGGTTCAGCTTCCTATTTTAAAAAGTTAAGTGAAGAGTTCGGGCCGCTGAAGCGGGGCGAAAAAATAGGGCTGACGTTATTTGCTCTGGCTACACTCCTGGCGTTCCTGCGTCCTCTTTACTCGGACCTGTTGCCCGGGCTGAAACCTGCCTATTCATTTCTGACGTTGGGTCTGCTGATGTTTGTGCTGCGTGATGAGAACGGTGAAGTCATGCTGGACTGGAAATATGCGGAGAGCCATGTCATGTGGGGCATGATGTTCCTTTTTGCCAGCGGCATGGCCCTGGGACGCATGCTGATTGAAACCGGGGCGGTAAAGCAGCTGACGATTTTGATTGCCGCAAGCGGGCCTTCCGGCGGGTTGGGAACCGTTGCGCTGTTTGCAGCATTCGGTTGTTTTCTTACGGAACTGTCCAGCAATACGGCGGCCGCATCTATCGCGCTGCCGGTGGTCATCAGCATTACCCAGACCCTCGGGCTGAATCCGGTGCCCTATATGCTGCTTACAGTAGTGGCGGTGAATTGTGCATACGTTCTGCCGGTTTCCACCCGTGCGATTCCGGTATCTTACGGACTCGACGCAGGGCTGCAGATCCGCCAGGGCCTGCGGCTGACTGTTCTTAATGTACTGCTGGTAACTGCTTTGGGCTGGTTCTGTATTAATTATGTACCGTTTTTCGCAAGGTTTTAAATTATAGTACTTCTTTCAAAATCCTGACCAGTTCCCGTACGGTTTCTTCTTTTGAAGCCCAGCTGGTGACAAAGCGTACTACGGTTTTGTCAGGTGACTTTTTCTCCCAGAACCGGTAAACGACGCCTTTTTCGTCCAACTTTGGCAGAACTTCATCCGGCAGTTCCACGAATTGCTGGTTGGTAGGAGAGTTGACACAGAGCTGCAAACCTGCGTCCAGAAAACCCTGTTGCATAATCTGCGCGAGCCGGATGGCATGGGCGCCGATTTCATAATACAGGTCGTTTGTAAACAGAGTATCAAACTGGATTCCCAGCATATGCCCTTTGGCCAGCAGCGCGCCGTGCTGTTTGACCCGGGTCAGGAAACGGGCGGGCATATTATTTTTGGTAAATACGACGGCTTCCCCGAAAAACGCGCCGCACTTGGTACCGCCGATATAAAACACATCACAAAGGCGGGCAATATCCTGTAAAGTAACATCCGTACCGGGAGCTGTCAAACCGTAGGCCAGACGGGCGCCGTCCATATATAAAGGCATTTTATACTCATGGCAGGTCTGCGATATGGCTTCCAGTTCCTCTTTACTGTACAGAGTGCCATATTCGGTGGGGTGGGAGATATAGACCATGCCGGGGAAAACCATGTGTTCATGGTTGCCGTCCTGCCAGAACCCGCTGACAAGTTCCCGGAGTTCTGCCGCCTGTATCTTTCCTTCATGCTGGGGCAGTTCCAGCACTTTATGGCCGGTAAATTCAATGGCTCCGGCTTCGTGGGTGCTTACATGCCCCGTATGGGCTGCAACGACCCCTTCGTAGGGGGCCAGCATGGTGTCGATGACGACCTGGTTGGTCTGGGTTCCGCCTACTAAAAAGAATACTTCTGCTTCCGGGCAGGCGCAGGCTTTACGAATTTTTTCTGTTGCGCCGGCGCAGTATGTATCACTGCAGTAGCCGGGATTTTGTTCCAGATTAATCTCTGCCAGCCGTTTCAGAATCTGCGGATGGGCGCCTTCGCTGTAATCATTTTGCAAACTGATCATGTTCTGCAACTCCTGTTCATTACATTTAGCATTTTCGCTAGTATTCCAGATTTGCTTATCTTAATTACTATAATACCAATTATATCATATTCAGTGGGTTGAACGCAGAACTTTTATAAACGACTTTGGGATTTTGGATTATTGCTTTTTGACCGGGAACAACGGATAATTAACCGGTTGATTAAAGTAAAACACCCTGCACGTTTTCAGGATTAACGGAAACGTACAGGGTGTTCTTTTTTAACTTCACTGACGGCGGAAGCTCTAAAACCGCATACCGCAAAGGTGTCTCACGTCCTTACGGCAAGAGGAGGAGTGAAGTTAAAGGACAACGGTGCGAAACAGGTTTCACAGGCCGCCCTTATAACAACCACGCCCGCTGCGGCATGGTTATTATTGAAAGGACCCGGCTATTGTTGCAGCCG
>JAFSOW010000066.1 GCA_017443165.1 Acidaminococcaceae bacterium
GTCTATGGCAAGCTTACCCACCGTAGTGGTCTTACCGGTACCCTGCAGACCAACCAGCATGATAATGGTAGGCGGTTTATCCGCCACCGTCAGTTTGGCCTGGGTTCCACCCAGAAGCGCAGTCAGCTCTTCATCAACGATTTTGATGATCTGCTGGCTGGGGCTCAGGTTCTGCTGAATTTCCGCGCCTAAGGCGCGCTCTTTGATTTTTGCGACAAAATTTTTCGCGACTTTGAAGTTTACGTCAGCCTCCAGTAACGCCATGCGTACCTGGCGCAGCGGTTCCTTCAGGTCTTCTTCGGTTATTTCTTTCGTACCGCGGAACATCTTGATCGCGTTCTGCAACCGTTCGGACAAGCTCTCAAAAGCCATTCAGTTACCTGCTTTCATCATTCAATTCTTCCAGTATTTCCCGCAGCCGGGAAAGATCTGTATCTTTACGTTTTTTTGCTGCACTGTCCAGAATCGCCGCCGCTTCGACCGTCAGCCTTCTGGTATTCTCCATGCGCTGTAAAAAGCCCAACATCGTTTCGTAATGCTCCAGCGTCTGTTCCACGCGCCTCAGCAAATCGTGGATTGCCTGCCGGGACACCTGCATCTCTTCGGCGACTTCCGCCAGGGAATAATCTTCACAGAAGTACAGCTCCAGGCACTGCCGCTGCTTTTCCGTCAGCAGGGCACCGTAGATTTCATACAGGCTGCCGAAACGGATCCGGTCATCAAACGCATTTGCTGCCATTCTGTCAACCTCATTCCCTTCTACTCAACATGAGCATTATACACGGACAAAGAAAAGCTGTCAAGTATTTTTGCTTGACAGCTTAATTTTTTTACGTCACAGTAATTTTTGTTGCTGCGTTATCGTAAAACCTTCACCAAAATATACTCTGTTCTGAAAGATCAGTCAAACTTAACGCCTTTTACAGCCGGATTTTTCGTGGTCGTCAGCGTATGGCTGCTGGGAAGAACAACATTCCGCAGAAGAATCGGCTCAAATCCGACCTTGAAAATAACAATGTTGCAACCCTGCTTGGGATACTCAACTTCCACAATGCCCTTATCGCTGGTCATGCCGCCCATGCTGCTTTTATTGATGACATGGCATTTCCCGTCTTCCAGGCGATATTCAATGCCCGGTCCGATATAAGCACTTGCATATTGAAGCGGCGCGCCATCACAAGTTATAGTAATGGTTGCTTTCCCTCCCTGTTTCACCGGTGCGGCAGGATTTACTTTTCCGGCAGAAGGCTTTTCGGTTTTCACAGTTGGTTTTCCTTTTAATACGTTGCCAATATTAAAACCCGCGTCTGCGGACATTGGCAGAGATATCGCCATCGCACAGAGAACAGCAGCCAGCACAGACAGTTTTTTCATACCTTTCATCTCCTTTTCCGTTAAAGTAATTCACTTTTAGCGAGTAACATTTACACAGTGGCAGGAAGAAATCTCCCTGCATTTACAAACATATTATATCATCCAGTGTTTTTTCTGTACAGAAAAAAACGATATTAAAGCCCCAGCGCCTGCATCAGCTTCAGCGCCAAAGGAACAACCAGCAGGCCCGGCAGGTAGTTCAGCACTTTCAATTTGGTAAGTTCCAGCATGTTCAGGCCGATGGCCAGAATCATCAGGCTGCCGGTGCAGATCAGTTCCTTTATCAGTGTTTCGGATAAATAGGGCGCGATGTATTCCGCCAACAGGACGATACCGCCCTGGAAGACCAGCGTAAAAAGTGCGGAGCCCATTACACCCACGCCCATGGCGGCCGCCATGGGGATGCCGGAGATCAGATCCAGCAGCGACTTGGTATACAGCATACTGAAATTACCCCGCAACCCCGCGTCCAGGGATCCCACGATAGTCATGGCCCCAACATTCATAATCAGGCAGGAGGTCACAAAAGCCTGGGCAATCTTCGCCCCTTCGCCTTTCCCTGTAAAGCGGGATGTCAGGCTTTCCGCAGCCCGGTTTATTCGCCCGTCCACATCCAGCCATTCACCGATGACGATACCGATAATAGTTGATAAAATCAAAACCAGGATATTCTCTTCCTCAATCATCCCCTGAATGCCGATAACGACGGTACAAAGGCCAAGGCCTTTCATCATGGCATCGGAAATGGATTCGGGCAGTCCTTTGCGAAGCAGGAGCCCGACGGAGGCGCCGATGAGTATGGTAATGGTATTTACAATAACCGCAAACATAAAACTGTTGTCCCCTCAATGCGTCGCATTTCTACTCTTCCGGTTCGTCCGTGGCAAACAGCGCATCGACAAACTTATCCGGTTCAAAGGGCCGGAAGTCCATGATTCCTTCCCCGATACCGATCCATTTTACCGGCAGGCCCAGTTCTTCGCGGATGGCCACAACCACGCCGCCTTTAGCAGTCCCGTCCAGCTTGGTCAGCACAATACCTGTAATCTTGGTAGTTTCCGTGAACACCTTGGCCTGCGTAATGGCATTCTGTCCGGTTGTAGCATCCAACACCAGGAACACTTCGTGAGGTGCTTCCGGAATCTCACGTTTGATAATTCGGTCAATTTTACCCAGCTCGTTCATCAGGTTCACCTTGTTTTGCAAGCGCCCTGCCGTATCAATGAACAGCACGTCAATGCCGCGAGCCTTGGCCGCTTTCAGTGCGTCAAATACCACCGCAGCCGGATCTGCCCCCTCTCCATGGGCAATCACATCGCACTGGGCCCGCTCGCCCCAGATTTTCAGTTGGGCAGAGGCCGCAGCACGGAAGGTATCCCCCGCCGCCATCATCACTTTGTAATTAAACAGACGGAAGTAGTTGGACAGCTTGCCGATGGTGGTTGTCTTACCCACGCCGTTGACACCTACCACCAGAATTACAGTGGGACGCGCGCCGATACGGGTCCGCACTCCGTCGTCCTTCAGCATGGCTGCAATCTGCTTTTTCAAGAACGGAAGCACGTCCTCCGTACCTTTGATTTCTTTTTTCTTAGCAGCCTGACGCACGTTCTCAATCAGTTTTTCCGTAGTCTTCACGCCTACGTCGGCCGTTAGCAGAATCATCTCCAGTTCTTCCAGAAAATCCTCATCCACTTTGGCTGACATGCCCACTAGTTCCGAAATCCGGTCGGTAAAGTTCTGACGCGTCTTGGTCAGCCCCGATTTCAGTTTCTCAAAAAAGCCCATGGCTCTTCTTCCTTTCTATACGTAAAATATATACTTATAAAAACAGTACTATACACTATCCTTAATCAGTTTATCACTCATCTTCACGGAAATAATTTTGGACACACCGGATTCCTCCATGGTTACCCCGTACATGACATTAGCTGCTTCCATGGTGCCTTTCCGGTGGGTAATGACGATAAACTGGGTTTGCGCGGCATAGCCTTCCAGGAATTTGGAGAAGCGTCCGATATTGGCATCATCCAGAGGCGCGTCAATCTCATCCAGAATACAGAACGGCGACGGATGGTAACTCAACAGCGCAAACAGCAGCGCGATGACCGTCAGTGCCCTTTCTCCGCCGGAAAGAAGGAACAGGCTCTGGAGTTTCTTCCCCGGAGGCTGGGCTTCAATATCAATGCCGGACTCCAGAATGTTTTCCGGATCCGAAAGTTTCAGCACTGCGGTGCCGCCGCCAAAGAGCTGTACATAGGTATTCTGGAAAAAGCCGTTGATCTTGCCGAAGGCTTCCTTAAACCGTTTCGTCATACCCGAATTGATTTCCGCTATAACAGACTGGAGCTTGTCCCTTGCCTCGCAGAGATCGTTGTACTGCTTCTGCAAAAACTCATAGCGTTCGCTGACGGCTTTGTACTCCTCAATAGCGCCGGGGTTCACCGGTCCCAGTTCTTCAATCTGCCGTTGCAGGGAAACCTGCATCCGGCGCAGGGCCGTTTCGCTCTTGTCCTCCAGCACACCTTCCGCTTTAGCCTCTTCTTTGGCTTCCGCCAGGTTCACCTTGTATTCCGAGGTCAGTTGCTCCAACGCGTTCTGGTAATCGCTTTCCAGCTTTGCGTTATCGATCTCGTTCTGATGTACTTTGCTTTCCGCTTTGGCCAGTTCGCCACGCAGATTTTTCAGTTTTTCTCCGGCAGCCCCCTGCTTCTGGATCAGTTCCAGCCGCTGCTCAGAAAAATCGTGCTGACCGGTGAGAATATCCTGCAGTTCCTGCATCAGGGTTTTCGTCTGTTCCGCCAGTTCTGTCTTCTTTGTTTTGCTGGCTTCAACTACGCACGCCAGTTTTTCACTTTCTTCCTCGTTAGCGTTAAAATCGCCCTGCAGCCGTCCCAAATCGCTGTCCAGCTGCTGCATGCGCTCGTTTTTCAGCTGCCGCTGGGTGTTGGCGGTTTCTGACTGAACCCGTGCATCCTGCAGCCGAAACGCCAGCGTTTCCAACGCGCTCTTGTCGGACAATATTTTCTTCTGCAATGCGTCCAGCGTGTTCTTCGCTTCTTCGTTGGCCGCTTCCATTTCCTGCAGCGGTTTCTGTTTCTCCGCCAGCAGTTTCCGTACCGAAAGGTACTCATTGCCCAGCTGGCTGCGGGTATCCATGGCCAGCTCCAGCGCCTCATTCTCCCGTTTCAGTTCATCGGACAGGCGCTGCTCTTCCGCGTTCATTTCCGTCAGTCGGATATTCTTCTGCTGCACGGTATCCCGCAACACGGAGAGCCGTTTTTCCTGTTCCTGCAGTTCATCTTCCAGGACTTCCTTTTCTTCCTGAATGGCCAGCAGGTTTTTATTGAATTTCCGTAACGCCGCTTCCTGCACTTTCACATCCCGTTCCCGGGTCAGATAGCCGGACTCTTTCTTCGGGCGGCTGCCGCCGGTGAGGGAACCGCCGGTATTTACCACGTCGCCGTCCAGCGTTACCACCCGGATCCGGAAACCGCTCTTTTTGGCCGCCTCCATGGCATGATCCATGGTTTCCGCCACCAGCACCCGGCCGATAAGGAACCGGATTGCCGGTTTCACTTCTTCCTTACACTGCAGCAGGTCCGCCGCAAAGCCACGGACTCCCGGCAGTCTGGCCAGCGCTTTTTCCTCCGCTTTCAGCACCGGTTCTTTTATGGTATCCAGGGGCAGGAACGTCGCCCTGCCTTCTTTATGCTCCTTCAGATAGCGGATGGCACGTTTCGCCGCCTCCGCCGACTGAATCACAATGTTCTGAGCCCCGGCGCCCAGGGCCGTTTCCACAGCGGTCACATATTCCGGTTCCACAGAGATCAGCGCCGCGGCTGGCCCGATTAAGTCCTCATGCCAGTCCTCTCGGCTCTGCATGACTGCTTTTACACTGAAGCCAAAGCCTTCCAGGGACTGCTGCATCTCACGCAACAAGTGCAGACGGGATTCTGCCGCTGCAATCTGCGTCTGGCATTCATTGTATTTACGTTCTATCGTCTGGAACAGTTCCCGGCGTTCCGCCGCTGTGCCTGCCAGCTCGTTTCCTTCCTTTATATAGCGGGCTACATCCTGTTCCAGTTCCCCCTTGCGGGAAATCAGCCCCCGCTGTTCTTCCGTTAATTCCGTCACCCGCTGTTCCGCGGCGTCCACGTCGTCTTTCAGCCGGTTGCGGCGGTTCATGCGTTGTTCCTGTTCCGTTTCCAGCTGCCGGATTTCATTGCGCAATTCCACCATTTTGCGCA
>JAFSOW010000067.1 GCA_017443165.1 Acidaminococcaceae bacterium
CTTAAAGTCTTTATCAAATTCGCCAAACCGTTTTTCCGATTCTTCCACACTCAGTTCTTCCACGGAACGGTCGACCTTGTCGCTGCAGTCCACGCCGATGCCGCTGTATCCGTACAGCAGCGCCTTGACGATTTCTTCTTCCGTTTTCAGCCCGGCAGCGTTGGCCCCCCAGCCTCCTTTGTAACCGGAAGACAGCACGCTCCAGGTTGCGGTGTCCATCGCTTCCAGGAAATTCCGTTGCAATACTGCGCTGTTCTCCGGAGTATAATCCACCAGCACCGGTTTGATCTGTTTATGCACAAACAGATTGGGCAGCCGGCTGTTAATCACACCCAGCCAGTCGCTGAAGGCCACGCTGATCCCGTTTACCCCGCAGGAAGAGGGCGCCGCCCAGCCTACCAGACGCCGTACCAGGGCCGCATTGTTGGGATTTAAGGGAAACAATCCCATCTTTATTTTTTTATGCTCGTCCACCGTTTCAAATTCCGCGCCCTTCCAGGCCTTGTTCCATTCGGATTTTTCACCGCAGACCACCGCCAGGTGACGGCCATTGTTATTATCCACCAGGCCTAAAAATCCGTCAGGAATTACGCTGAAAGAAGAATTGATCATGTTCCCTTTTTCGCTCATGAGTTTTTCCGCAACATCACGTTTGATTGCCATATAACTAATCCTTTCTGTTCTTCCAAATATATATTTCAATTATTTAAGTCGCAATTTTATGGGTTTTAGCTGTTACTGATTCATACCGGTATATTTTACCACATAAAGATAAAAGCGCAAACCGGAGATTTTGAAAAAGTATTCTGTCCACTGTAGCGACAACACCAAATAGACGGTTTACGAATTCCTGTTTAACCCCTGTTTATACACAGTATGCACAGGGTTATCCACAGAAAACAGGTGTTTTTGCTCCAAAAAACGTGGAAAACTCCATCTTTTTCCGTCAAAACACATTTTTTCATCATTGTTATGCACAGCTTGTGGATAAGTTGTGTGTATAACTTTTATTTTATTCACACCACTACATGTAGTAAAACTCCTGTAAAAATAACAGCACATCTATGTAAATGTCTATTTTTATTGTTTTGTCAAGCACATTTTTTGTAAACCGGAGAAAATAAATTTTTAAAAGTTGTTGACTTTTTTTAAGCACCTCAGAGGTGTGATAAAATCGACATGTTTGTTTTCACGGAATTGTCAGATTTTAATTTTGCCCTTATAAATTATGATTGCAAAAATATTACTGCAATACTCTTCCATGCTTTATCTTTTTCTGTTCTTTTTTCAATAGACAAACATGGTAAAACCAGTTTGTATTTTTATATACTTCAACGCGCATATTTACTTGCCAGCATAGCCATCTTGTTTGCCAGTTCTCTCGTCAGGCATCCCTTTTCCATTTTCCACATCCAGTTACCGGAAGGAATTCCCGGTGTGTTCATGCGGCATGAAGAGGGCAGACCCAGCATATCCTGCGCAGGCACGACGGCCGTTTCTGCCCGGCGGCTGTACAGGTATTCAATAAGCGCCCAAGTGTCCGGTTCTTTGCCGCAAAGACTGCGCAGCTGGTTATGCAGTTCAGGCGAGACTTCTTCTTCCAGCCAGCCCTGTAAGGTATTGTTGTCGTGGGTTCCCGTATAGGCCACACAGTTCGGTTCCGTGGCAAAATCGCAAAGGCCGTCAGCCCGGTTCTGCAAATGGAATTGCAGGATCCGCATGCCCGGCAGTCCCAGTTCATCCTTCAGCCGGTATACGTCCTCGGTAATCTGTCCCAGATCTTCTGCCACCAGTTGCAAATCCGGAAGTTCCTTCCGCAAAGCCAGAAACATCTCCCTGCCTTTAGCCGGTTTCCAGTTGCCGGTGGTAGCGTCCTTTTCTCCCCGGGGAACGCCCCAGGCCGCCACAAAGCCCCGGAAGTGATCTACCCGGACCCTGTCGGTGAACTGCGTGATGGCACGGAAGCGTTCTTTCCACCAGCGGAACCCGTCTTTTTCCATAACATCCCAGCGATACAGGGGATTGCCCCAAATCTGCCCGGTGGCGCTGAAATAATCCGGCGGCACCCCGGCGGCTTCTTCCGGGTAACCCTCTCCGTCCAGGTAAAAGTATTCCGGATGAGCCCAGCAGTCCGCGCTGTCCGCTGCCACAAAAATGGGCATATCGCCTAAAATTTCAATACCTTTTGCGTTGGCATATGCTTTGATATCCTGCCAGGCACAGAAAAATTCAAATTGCTTCCTTTTATATATCTCTGTTTGCTTTTCCAGGAGCATTTCATATTTTTTTAACTCCGCCGGCCGCCGCGTCCGTATCTCTTCCGGCCACTCCTGCCAGGGTTTATGGAAATAGTCCTGCAGCGCCCGGAACAGGGCATAGTCCGGCAGCCAGTAACCGTTTTTCTGACAAAAGGCAAGATAGTTTTGTTGTTCTTCCGCTTTTATATTTTTGTTTGCGCTGCCTAATGCTTTCTTCGTACTGCCGCAGTTTTTTTCTTCCGTTCCCGCAAACAGGGTTTCATGTCCGGCAAACGCGGATACGGAAAGGTAAGGAGAATCGCCCAGACCCGGCGGGTTCAGGGGAAGGATCTGCCAGATTTTCTGCCCGGCGGCTGTTAAAAAGTCGATCCACTCTTTGGCAGCTTCTTTTTTTTCTTTCCCGTTTTCACCCCATAACGAAGTAGGGTGCAGTAAAATTCCTGCCTTCCGTAAATTAAGCTTGTTTTTATTCTCAGCCGTCGCATGTTCAGGATGTCCTTCTGCAGGTTCGCAGTAGGTATGCTTTTCTGTGCACTGGTAAATCTGCTGACTAAGGGGCGGCAGCGTAACCGTAAAGACCCCGTTGACGACGGAAACCGATTCCGCCGGCACCGGCCCTATTGACTGTAATTCCCCAAAAGCAAGTTCTCCGGTATAGACACGCACCGTACGAGCTTCCGTA
>JAFSOW010000068.1 GCA_017443165.1 Acidaminococcaceae bacterium
AGAATACACTGAAGAAATGAGTTAATAATAATACACTCAGCTTACTCTACAATCACCAGCCGCTGTTCTTCCGGTGCCGTCAGGTGCGGATGAGATGAAAAATACTCTTCCAGCAGACCCAGACTGTGTGTGGCGACAACTTTCGGCATACCATTCCGGGTAATCTCCGACTCGGAAATATCGAGCCCGGTCTGCAGGTTCTTAAAGTGGAACTGGTGCATACCTACCCGCAGCGTATCCCCGTCGCCAATCTCGCGGCCGTGCATGGTCAGACTGGTAACTTTTTTCTGCGTTTTATTATAGACGACACGCAGTCCTTCGGAAAACTGGTAAAACTCCGTATGGGCATTCGGGTCAAAAGCTTCGTCCCGCAGCATGTACTCCATCATATGGCGGAACTGCCGGCCTGTCACTACATACCGGTACACTTCTTCGTCAAAAGGCTCCATTTCCTGTAAATCTTTCAGGGTCATGACCGGCCCCAGGAACTGGCTGCGAAGACTGCCGGAGGCATGCAGCATGATATCAAGCCCCAGGGAATCCTTAAAAGCATCGGCAAAGATTTTGCCCACCGGGGTCTCGCGATTGCGGACAGGATGGCTATACCGTTCCGGGAAGCGGGTCAGGATCCGGTTATATTTTGTTTCCGTTACATGCTTGTATTTCCCAATAATGTTTTTAAGCACCTCATCCTCCGGACAATACTCCGGCGTGATCGGGATCAGATGCCAGGTGTAACTGTCGATGCAGTTCAGGTCGGTATCCACCATAATATCGAAACGTCCTATCTGGTCCGTGCCGGAGGCTGCCTGAACAATAGGTATGCCGTTCACTTCCACCGGTTTTTCCAGCAGGGTGTGGCTGTGCCCGCCTATAATCAGATCCACGCCCCAGCGGGGATCTAATAAAGCCGCCAGCTGCTGGTCCGCTTCGATGCCGATATGGGTCAGAAGCACCGTGAAGTCGATATCCTCCGTCCGGTAAGCATCGCAGATGCGCCCTACTTCCTCCGCGGCTTCCCGGATATCCACAAGGGTACCGATGAGTTCTTCCAGTTTAGTCTTCTGCAGCACTTCTTCCGTCAGGATACCGATAAACAGCACCTTCATACCGCCGGTCTCCAGGATCCGGTGGGAACGGAACAGGCGCCTGCCATTGTGCTTCAGGTACATATTAGCGTTGATGATGGGAAAGTTGGCGCATTTTTCCAGAAACAGAAGATGAGCCAGTCCGTAATCCACTTCGTGGTTGCCGACGGTAACCACGTCCGGGGCCAGCAGGTTCATGATCTCAATAGTTGAAACTCCCCTGAATTCCGAATCGATAAGGGATCCCTGAAACATATCCCCGGCTATGGCATAAATCACATTCTCTTCTTCCCGGCGAACCTTGTTGATGTAACCGGAAAGCATAGACACGCCACCCACCAGCTTATCGTCCACGTTTTCTACCAGAAAATCTCCGTGCAGATCATTTGAATGCAGTAAAGTAAGTTTTTTCAAATGCTTCATCGTAACCCTTTCTGTCTTTCTCTACGCCTGCCAGACATATTTTGTAATCACATCGATGCAGGAAAGGCGCCCCCCTTCCATATAGGACCCCGTATCGCAAAGAATAATATGATTATCCCGGATGACAGGGTACATGTCCCAGGTGATGCCTTTAAACATATATTGCAGATTCTGGATCGGAGAATGTCCCACCACGATAGTCTCTTTGCCATGGTAACCGGTATAGAATTTTTCCCGGATCCATATCAGATCCTTTTCCTCCTGCTGATCCAGAGGCACGTCCGGATCTACACCGGCATGGCAGAAATAATAATCGCCGGCGCGGTAGTACAAGGGCAGGTTCCGGGCATAGTCCAGCCGGTTCTGCAGGGCTTTGGCACCCAGTTTCTGCAACTGGGGCAGCGTCTTGTCTCCGCCGTAGGTGAGCCACTGACTGGTGCGGTTCAGCAGACGGATATCAAGTTCATCCTTTGCCTTTGCCAGCGCATCGAAATAATCCAGCATCTCCCGCTCGTGGTTGCCCATCAGGTAGATGACGGACTCCGGATGCTGTTTCTGCAGGCGCATTGCATAGTCGAAGCACTGCAGCGATTCCGGCCCCCTGTCGATCAGGTCACCCAAAAAAACCAGGATGTCCTGCGCCGGATCGAATTTGATGCGACGCATCAGTTTTTTTAATTTTTCATACTGGCCGTGCACATCTCCCACGGCCATGACGCGGCTGCCAATCATAATAACCCCTTTTGTATTGACTGTTTGCGGAAATCCGGCTGCTTTATTGCAGGCATGCGACACATTCCGCCCGTGTTTTTCTATTGTGTTTCTGATACAATACTATCAAGATATTATTAACTATATTTTATCACATATTTTACCCGATTTTTATTTTTTATTAAATTGTCATAGTTTTGTCAAAAACAACGACTATACTATTCGCAGGATAAAATGACTGCTGTTTTTTAATATTTGCAACACTATATGTAATCGCGAAGATAAGACGGAGGTAACGCCCATGAAAAACTGGAAAAAAACCGCAACCGGACTTCTGGCTATTTCCATCCTGGCAGCTGGTCTTGCCTGTCCCCTCCCTACCCGGGCGGCTGCTGTAAATCAAAAACAAGCGGTAAATACGGAATATAAAGATGGCGCGGTAATACCGACTTCCCAGACAGAAGCCATTCGTCTGGCAGCCAAAGAAAAAGCTTTGTCACAGTATTATATCACCAGCGGCAGAAAACTGGAAAAAGCTGTCGCCATGGTGGAAGGCCTGTCTCCGCAAAAGACCGGCCTGGATGCAGCGAAATCCTATTTTTACCGTATGGACAAAAGCCTGTCAGGCAATTATTTCCAGCACGTAAAGGCCTTTACGCCGGATATGGAAACGCTTGTTGGGGAATACTTTATTGCGAAGGATAACAGCTGCGTGTTCCGACGTTTCCCGGAGAACGGGGAATTCGAGTTGCTGGAAGGTTCTACCGAAAAACTGCTGAAAAAAGTTGAAATTTACCGCGCCGGCGGGATTATTCCGTTAAACGGAAACGGGAAAGTACTGGTACGGGTACCCGGCAACCTGCCCTACGACCTGACCCTGACCAGCCTTACGGAAAACGTTGCAACAATCAAAGAGGATAACGGCCAGCTGACCATTTCCGGCAACGCCCGCGGCTATGCGGATGTTCTGGCAGAAGTGGAAATCGGTGGCTATGTAAAAGCGGAAAAACTCCGGTTTGCTGTCATGGACAGCCAGGATATTGCCGCTTATGAAGCCCGTCGTGTCTATGTTCCTGTTTATGTCGGCTGGGACTGGGGCTGGGGATGGGGTTGGGATCGCCCGCACCATCATCCCGGACCACGCCATCATCCCGGACCTCATCACGGCGGCGGACCCAGGCCCGGTGGGCTCGGCGGCGGCCATCACGGACCACGTAGATAACAACAATAATAATTAACCGGACTTTACTGTAAGGAATCACCCTGTGGTGGTTCCTTACCTGTTTTTCAAAACAGTTTATGCTTCATAATGAACTCAGAATTCTTCTGCAGGCTGCCAGTTTTATGTTATAATAACAAATAGAAACAGAGCAGAGAAAGTTTAAAAACAAATTAATAAATATTATTTCTGAGGAGGAAACGTTATGGAAGAAACGAAAATTTACACCGAAGAAGAAATCGAACAACTGGCGGAAAAGGCGTCCCAGAATGCCATGGAACATTTCAAGCACGGACTGAACTGCGGCGAATGCGTGCTGCAGGGCTTCCTGGATCTGGGTATCAGTGAATATCCGCCTGAAATCATTGCACTGGTTTCCGGTATGGGCGGCGGTATGGGCTTTACCAAACATACCTGCGGCGCTGTAAACGCCGGCATGGTTGTAATTGGCAGCAAACAGGGCCGCAAGAACCCATATGCAAAAGAAACTTTTGAGGAACGGGTTGATGAACTGCACCACGATGAGACCGGCATCTATCCCCGCCATGCCGTTTATGTGAAAGATGTTATAAAAGAATAAGGCACCATCGAATGCCGGGACCTGTGTTTCCCCTTTGATGAATCCACCAAAGACGGCATGAAAGAACGGGCCCGCAACTGCAAGAAGATTATCGGCTTCTGCGCGAAGGAAGCAACGAAAGCTGCATTGAAGAAATAATATTATATTATTGATATAATATTGTTTTAGCCGCAGACACCGGTATCAGCCTTGTACTGATACCGGTTTTTGCAGACATAAGGAGGAGTGTTTTGAGCAAGCGAATCTTGGTGGTCGGCGGTGTAGCCGGCGGCGCTTCAGCGGCCGCCCGGGCCCGCCGTCTGGATGAACATGCAGAAATCATTGTATTTGAACGGGGGCCGCATGTTTCCTTTTCCAACTGCGCCCTGCCCTATTTCTTAAGCCGCACCGTGGCGGACAGCGCAGACCTTGTGATGATGGATCCCGCCCAGTTCAAAAAGAAATATAACATTGAAGTGCGTACGGAAAACGAAGTCATCGCCATCAACCGGGAAGAAAAGACTGTAACGGTAAAGAATCTTC
>JAFSOW010000011.1 GCA_017443165.1 Acidaminococcaceae bacterium
AAGAAATGCCGGACTTAATGTCGCTCGGGGAAAGTATATTTATTTTTTGGACAGCGATGACTTTATTGAGCCCGACTTGTTAGAAACGGCCTGCGGGGAATTAGAAAATAAGAATCTGGATATCGTTTTTTTTGATACAATCGTCTTCGGCGAGAAGGGGATCAGTCAGGAAACAGTGGATAAAAAAAATAAATATTATGTGATGCGCAGTGACTATTCAGAGGTTTCTAAGGGAGAAGATTTACTATACGATTTTTTAAAAAACGATGATTTCTGCAGTTCTGTTTGCAAACAAATTGTCCGAAGAGCTTTTCTTGAGGAGCATCAGTTACATTTTTATGAAGGGATCATTAATGAAGATGATTTATATACATTTAAGGTTACAGCGCTTGCCAGGCGGGCAGCATACATACACCGGGTTTTTTTCCACAGAAGACTGAGAATGAATTCTACGGTAACAAAACCTTTGGACTTTCAATCTCCGTACGGATACTTTGTCTGCGTCAAAGAGAGTTATCGTTTTCTGTTACAACAAACCTATGATGCGGAAAAGAAACATAGATTTTTAATGCGACTAAAAAGATGGGCGGAAATAGCGCAGAAAGAGTATTTGCAGTTGGAGAGAACAGAGAGGGAAAAGATTAAGAACCTTCCTGAAGTCGATAAATTTCTGTTTGAACTCTGCATAGCAGATTATGCTAATAAAGAGGAACGATTTAAACGGATACTCGCAATTGAACAGAAAGTATCTGACTTGAGAATCAAAAAGCTCGATAAAAAACTAACGGAGTTAGAAAAATCACTTTCTTTGCAATAGGACCGTTTATTGCTTTTATTCCGGGATAATTGTGGGGCGGCTTTTTCTGCCGGTAATTGTACAGACTTGCTTAATATTGAAATGGTACCGATGAAAAATGAGGAATTTGTAGCTGGGAGGAAACAGTAACCGATAAAGGTGATGTTACCATGAATTATTTATGCATTGATATTGGGGGCTTTGCAATAAAATACGGGATAGCCGAAAAGAACGGAACGCTGTTGTTGCGGGGCGAGATGCCAAACGTGATAAGGAAAAAGGGCTTGAAACGCTTCATTTACAACTTGGCGTCCATTACTAAAGCATTCCGGCAAAAATATAACTTGCAGGGGATTGCTGTTTCAACATCCGGCGTTGTGGATTCTGACAGCGGTATTGTGTTAGAATATTCCAGCTTTTTCCCTGCCAGGATTGCGCTAAAAGAACTGCTGGAGAAGACATGTGAATTACCTTGTACTGTAGAAAATGATGCGAATGCAGTGGCTTTGGGAGAGTACTGGCTGGGATCAGGTCGGGGTGTGAAATCGTTATACTGTATTACAGTGGGGAGCGGTATCGGCGGAGGCGCCATTGTCAACGGCAGGCTGTGCCGTGGCGCAGCTTTTTGCACAGGGGAAATAGAACACCTTAGTATAGGGACAGACGGTATTTGGAAAAAGAAGGCGCCTACCAGTGCGCTGATTAAAGAAATAGCAAAGGAAAAAGGGTTGCCGGAGAATAGTCTGAACGGTGAAAAGATTTTTTCCATGGCTCAGACAGGCGATACAGTCGTAAAGGCTGCCATAGCAAATCAGATGGATGCCCTTGCGGCAGGCATTGCCAATATTTGTTATATGCTGAATCCGGAACGAATTATTATAGGGGGAGGCATTTCCGCCCAGGCGGATTATTTGTATCCGCTGCTGGATGCGGCCCTGCGTAAAAGGTTAATTCCACTGATCTATGATAATATGACCCTGTGCTTTGCCGCTCTAAAAAATGATGCGGGTATGATTGGCGCGCTGTATAATTTTCTGCGTTCAGAAAAGGTAACGTTGAAGCAAAAACAGACGCTGCGGTGTGTTACGCAGAACGGCATAGTGTTTTCCCATGAAGACGGCCTTTACGCTGAAGCGGAACTGAAGGTACACATGCAAGCGCCGGAGGGATGCACGATCGCATTTACAACCAATGGAACGATACCCTCTAAAAAAGCCGACAGCGGTAAGTCTGAATTGGATGTTACATTGAACCGTACTATGTCCGGATACCTTGTGGATCACAGGGAACTGATCCTGTATACCGAATGGGGGAGATCCGTTTTATGCCAGGATGACAGTCTGCCGGCCGGCGTTGTTTTGAATACAGCCGTAGTTGACAACCAAGGTATAGTCAGCGACAAGGTGAAGACGAATGTGTATTTTTTAGAAGCGGATTTTGCAAGAAGATTTCCAAATTGCCTGGTTGTTTCATTTACGACAGATCCCCAGAACCTGCTGAATTACGAAATGGGTATTTATGCCTTAGGCGCCGTATATGACACATGGAGGAAATCAGAAGCCGGAAAGAAACTGATGGCCGAAAAGAGGTATTGGTGGGCGCAAACAAACTGTACACAGCAAGGGAAAAAATGGGAGCGCCCCTGTCAGATTCAGCTTTTCAACAGCGGCTCTACAAGACCAGATGCGATATTGAACGCAGGGATACGGATTCGTGGCGGCAGTTCCCGACTGAAGAATCAGAAATCGTTGACTGTGTATTTCCGTAAGAAGTACGGTTCCGCACTTTTTCCGTTCAAGCTATTTGATAAACCGGATGAGTATAAAGCTTTCGCCTTGCGAAACGGCGATAATGAACAACTGAAGTTCAGAGATGCATTTCTTCAGGATCTGGCCAGGGGAGGGCATTATACTATATTGGATTCCCGTCCGGCCGTAGTGTTTTTAAACGGCGAGTACTGGGGGCCTTATTCACTGAATGAAATCATCTCAGGTAAAACGATGGAGAACCGGTTTGGAGTTGATAAGAATAACGTGATCGTTATCAAGGAAATGAAAGTTCAAATAGGAGAAAAAGAAGATTTCAGGCTTTATAAAGAACTGCAGGCCTTTGCGGATAAGGACCTCACAGACTCCACAACATACCGGCTGTTCTGCGATACAGTGGATATTCGTTCTATGGCAGATTTTTTTGCGTTGCGGATTTATATTGGTGACGCTGACTGGACACAGACAGAAAATCATGTTCTTTGGAGAACCAGAGATGCATCCTATAATGGCGGCAGGTGGCAGTATATTGTCCATGATACGGATGTAAGTTCAGGATACCGAGGCGAAAAAGAGACTTCTCCTATGACAGATCACTTCCGGCTGGCAATAGAGAATTTCCCGGTATTCGCAGCAGCCCTCAGGAATAAAGAATTTTACACATTATTTTTGAAGGCTATAAAAAAGATTGGCTCGGAAAACTTTCAGTTTTCCAGAGTACAAACAAAAATGAATGAATATGACAGACTCTGGAGACCGCTGATGGAGGACTTCTATAAGCGTTTTGGGGGAAGCTTCCGGGATCGGGAATTATTCATGAAATTAACATTAGATTTTTTCCGTAGGAGATATGCTTTTATCATACCGATGGTGGAAAGCTGGAAACCGTGACCAGCAATCCTGACAGGAGATATAATGAAGAATAACAGTAACAACGACCGTAATAACTACATATGCATTTCTCCAGACAGAAGCTGGACCGACCTGCGGTTGGATGAAGTGTGGCGGTACAGGGATTTGATTTTTCTGTTTACGAAGCGCTATTTTGCACTCACCTATGCCCAGACAATCCTGGGACCGCTCTGGCTGTTTTTGAAACCGTTCCTTACCAGTATCATGTTTACGCTGGTATTTGGATATATTGCGGGAATTCAGACAGACGGCGTTCCGAAATTCCTGTTTTTCCTTTGCGGCACGGCGGTTTGGAATTTTTTCTCTGCCTGTGTCAGTGATAACGCAAAAACTTTTATCGATAATGCGTCACTGTTCGGGAAGGTTTATTTTCCCCGGCTGACTGTGCCGGTTTCCAAGGTGACTGCTTTCTTGATCCGTTTCCTGATTCAGATATCCATGGTGCTTATAGTTCTGCTTTATTATTGTGTAAACGGAAACGTCAGACCGCACTTTGAACTGTGGATAGTGCTTCCGTTACTGCTTTTGCAGCTTGGTCTGATGGGTATGGGGGTCGGTATCATTATTTCCAGCCTGACCACGAAATACAGGGATCTTTCGGTATTGGTTGAATTTGGCATACAGCTTTGGATGTACGGGACGCCGGTGGTATATCCCCTGTCCCAATTGCCGCAGGGTTGGATGCGAACGGCGGCGCTGCTTAACCCGGTTACTGCGCCGGTGGAATTATTCCGGCTCATTTTGCTGGGTGAAGGTTTATTCAGCCCGGCTTCTTATCTGTGGAGTCTGGGATTTACCGTGATTGTGACGGTTTTGGGTGTAGTTGTTTTTAATCATGTTGAAAAGACTTTTTTGGATACGGTTTAATTTATGGAAGAAAAATATGCAGAGATGCAGAAGGCCGGGCTGGCCATCCGCATCCGTGGACTGAAAAAAGAATACCGTCTGGGGCAGATAGGGCGTACTACGCTGCAGAAAGAGATAAAACGCTGGTGGGCCAGGAAACGTGGCCTGGAAGACCCATATTCAAAAATCGGGCAACCGAAAAGGGTAATCGGCGAACGATTTATGGCTCTCAACGGAATTGACCTGACTATCCATAAAGGCGAAGCGCTGGGTATCATCGGCAGAAACGGCGCCGGAAAGAGCACGCTGCTGAAAATTATCAGCCGGATTACGGCCCCTTCTGAAGGAGAAGTGGAAATTATCGGGCGTGTAACGTCCATGCTGGAGGTTGGCACCGGATTTCACGGGGAAATGACCGGAAGGGAAAACGTGTACCTCAATGGAGCCATTCTGGGCATGACCAAAGCGGAAATCGATTCCAAAATGGATGAAATCATTGATTTTTCCGAGGTGGGCGAGTTTATCGACACTCCGGTGAAACGGTATTCCAGCGGCATGTACGTAAAGCTGGCTTTTTCTGTGGCGGCCCATCTGGACAACGAGATCCAGATTATGGACGAGGTTCTGGCCGTAGGCGATGTGGAATTTCAGAAAAAATGCCTGCAGAAGATGCGGGCGGCGGCCCGCGTGGAAGGCCGGACGGTTCTATATGTAAGCCATAATATGAGTACGATCCGGCGTTTGTGTGACCGCTGTATAGTGCTTGATGAAGGAAAGATTATCTATGACGGCAATGTGGATAAAGCAATTTCCCTTTATATGGGAACCGGGGAAACATTGTGCAGAGAAATCTGTTTTACGGATAAAAACCGTCCTTACGGGCGTTACAGCCAGAAGTTTTTAATTGAAAGACTTATGCTGGTAGAAGCGGATATGCCCCGGTATGCTGAAAATGAGAAGGCATTTTTTGATATAGACTGTAAGGCTTTGCAGGATATGCGGAATGTATGCCTGCGCATGGAATTCTGGTATCAGGATGGGACAAAAATCGGTTCTATGTTATCTAATTCCGTGGATACTATACGGGAAGGTTCCTGCCGGTTCCGTTTGGAAATAGATCTGGCCGGTTTTATGGCAGGGAAGTACAGCGCGGATATTGTTGCCTATACGGTTGGCCTGAATGGAATGCAGGAACTGCTGGACGGTGTATATCCCGGAATTATTTTCGAAGTGGAAAATACTCCGGAAGCGGACCGTTATGTGGAATGGAACCATCAGTACTGGGGACATATCCGGTTGCGGGATATGCGCCTTACGTTGAAATGAATCCGAATCTGCGGCTGACTTTAAGCCCGCGTTTAAGAATCACGGAATGTTTGTGATGGGAAACCTTGATTTGACCGAAATTCATAAAATTGAACTGAAAATGCTGAAAGCCGTAGCTGCCCTTTGCGACCGTTACAACCTGCGTTATTCCATCTATTGCGGCACGCTGCTGGGGGCTGTAAGGCATAAAGGATTTATCCCCTGGGACGATGATATCGATCTTGCAATGCCATTGGACGATTATCGGAAATTTCTGGAGCATGCGGCTGAGATGCCGGCGGGGATGACCTGTATTCACTGTGGCAACACCCGGGATTTTACCCGTTTTTGGGCGAAAGTTGCTGCGGACGGCACGACGTTTTTGCCGGTAGAACTGGCTGAACTGGATATACACTGGGGCATTTCACTGGATATTTATCCCATGATCGGAACGCCTGCCACAGTTTTGGGGGAAACAATACATAAATGTCTGCTGCAGGCTGCCTGTAAACTTCAGCTGGCTCCTAAATACCAAGTGACCCATGCTCCCGGTTTTATCAAAACGCTGATTGCGCATCTGCCGTTTTTTGTCAGGCGCCTTTTCACCCGTGTATTATTGGCATTCTGCCTGATGGAGCCGGATAAGGCTGAACGGGTAGGTACGATAGATGCCGAGCCCTTTGAAGGTAAATACAGTTGGGAAGACTGGCAGGAAATGATAACACTGCCTTTTGAGGATGCAACCTTCCGGGCGCCTGCCAGATATGACAAAATCCTGCGCAGGATGTATGGGGATTACATGAAACTCCCTCCGGAAGAAGCAAGGACGATACATGTAAAAGGTGAGGTAATTATAGACCCGCATCGAGACTACCGACTTTATCGCAAGGAGTTGTTGGGGAAATGAAGAAAGTCATTACATACGGCGTGTTCGATTTATTCCATGAAGGACATAAAAGACTGCTGGAGCGGGCTAAGGCGCTGGGGGATTACCTGATCGTCGGGGTAACAACGGAGCAGTACGCCTATCATCGCGGCAAATACTGCGTGGTAGATCCGTTAGAACAAAGGATAGCCAATGTCCGCAGCCTTTCCTGTGTAGACGAAGTGGTCATTGAGGACCATGACGGGCAAAAAGTGGAGGACATTGAAAAGTACGGTATTGCTGTTTTTGCAATCGGTGACGACTGGTACGGTAAATTTGACTATCTGCAGCCCCTTTGTGAGGTTGTGTACCTGAAACGGACACCGGGAATCTCTTCTTCTGCCTTGCGGGGAATCGGGAATTCGCCCCTGTATCTTGGCCTCATCGGCTGCGGACGTATTGCCAGGCGTTTTATGCAGGAAGTAGGTTATATCCGGGATATCCAGCCGGTGGCGTTGTATCATCCGGAGCCGGACCGGTCGGTCACGTTGCGTAGTTTTCTGGCGGAGCATACTGCCATTGCCAAGGCCCGTACGTTGGAAAAACTGTTCGACCTGGTAGATGCGGTGTATATTGCTGCGCCCCATGCCACCCATTATGAATATGACAAAGCCGCGCTTCTGGCAGGGAAACACGTGCTGTGCGAGAAGCCGCTGACCCTGTCCGGGCCCCAGGCGCTGGAACTGTTTCAGCTGGCAGAAAAATCGGGCCTTGTGTTAATGGAAGGCATTAAGACCGCGTACTGCCCCGGTTTTTTGAACCTGTTGTCCCTTATCCGAAGCGGGATCATTGGGGAAATCCATGATGTGGAAAGCTGCTTTACCCGCCTGACACCCGAACCCTGCCGGGAATGGGATGACCCTGTCTGCGCCGGCAGTTTTACGGAATTCGGCAGTTATACTCTTCTGCCCATTGTGAAGCTGTTGGGCACGAAGAATCTGAAATGGCATTTCCAGTCTGTTTTGAATAAAAACAGGGTGGACAGCTATACAAAAGTATTAGCTTCCTGCGGGGATAAGATGGCTGCGGCCAAAACCGGTCTGGGCATAAAGTCCGCAGGAGAACTGACAGTCAGTGGTACAAACGGCTATATCCGCGTGCAGGCGCCCTGGTGGAAAACAAGAGTATTTGAGGTTCATCGCGAAGACCCCCATGATATACAGGTGTTTTCCAATGATTTTTTGGGAGACGGCCTGCGCTATGAACTGGGGGATTTTTTGTACCGGGTCAGGGGACATGC
>JAFSOW010000069.1 GCA_017443165.1 Acidaminococcaceae bacterium
GTAATCGGGCGCAGCCAGGCTGCAGGAAAGTTATACCAGTGAGCACCCAGTACATCGGTGAACAACTGGTCACCGGCAGCCAGAACGGCTGCGGACTGAGTCACGGCATCAGTATTTAATGATTTATTAGACTCTCCCAGCAGGCGGATTGCTCCGGCATAGGCCCGTGGAAAAGGTTTTCCCGCCCAGGTCAGGACAGGTACCTGCAGTCCGTTATCGTTCAGCTGTTTTTCAATAGCTGCCGTCCTTTTTCCTCCGTTATTGGTAGCCAGCACAACCGCGATATCCTGCTGTTGCATCCTGATCAGCCAGTTTATGTACACTTCCGGTACAACGCTGCTGTTACGGGGCAGTAAAGTGTTATCAATATCCGCAAGCAGAACCCGGTAATGATGCCTTTTCATCCATTCCGGTGTGATTTTTACCAGCGAAGAAAACCGGTATTCAGGATTTAACGTTTCCAGCATCATGACCGCCTTTCCTCACGGACGACGGTCCCGGCAGGGAACGTTACAACAAATCGTGTTCCCATACCTATCTGCGAGAAAACTTCGATCTGGGCACCGTGCATGCGTACGATTTCCCTGGCGATAGCCAGGCCAAGCCCGGTACCTTTTAAAGAACTCTGGGCATGGGATTTGTCGACTTTATAGAAGCGTTCAAAGATAAACGGAATATCTTCTTCCGGAATCCCCGGCCCGTTGTCCACTACGCTCATTTCAACAGTGCCGTTTGTCTGCAACTTTGTTTCATAGCGCACGAAACTTCCTTCCGGCGAATATTTAATCGCGTTATCGCCCAGGAGCAGAATAAGCTGGACAATCTGATCGCCATTACCCATAATCTGTATGTCTTCTTCCAGTTGCAACTTTAGGGTAATATGTTTTGGTTCCGCTTTCACCTTCAGCTTTTCCGCAACATTGCGGATTATCTCTGCCAAAGGCAGCGGTTCCGTATCGGAGACTTTCAGTTTTTCAGCTGACTGCAGGCGGCTGATGTCCAACAAACCGCGCACCAGACGTTCCAGACGGGTTGTCTCGCTGCCAATCAGATCACAGTAGCGTTTGTTCGGGTCATTACATTCCAAACTGTCACTGACAATATCATTATAACCCCGGATGATCGTAATGGGCGTCCGCAGTTCATGGGAAACATTGGCCACAAAGTCGCGGCGTATCTTTTCCATACGCGCCAGCTTGCCCAGATAATTACTCAACTCCGTACTTAAATGATTGATTGCTTTGCCGAGCTCGGCAACTTCGTCTTCGCTTTCAACCTCTACTCTGCGGGAATAATTGCCTTTAGCGATGGCAATTGTGGCGTCTTTCATGGAGACCAGCGGCTTAACAATCTGCCGGGACAGGCTCCGCACCATAAACAAGCTGAGCAGAAGTCCCAAAAGTCCGACGATAATCGTGAAAATGTACACGTTGCGCAAAAAGCCGCCAAAACCACTCAAAGGTTCCGCCATCAGAATCGCGCCCCGTGGATGGATTTTATCCCCATAGGGCACGCCTACCAGAATTACCTGTTGCTTAAAATACGGGTGGTAAATCTGTGAACGCACGCTTTCCCCACGATAAATGTCTTTCAATATCTTATTAACATTACGGGAAACCTGACCGCTTTTGATTTCTTCTGCAAGCCGGGTCGTGTATTCATATACAGGAATACGGTCCGCTGGGGCAGGCATGGAAACGTCGGGTTTGCCAGTTCCGACCTTGTTGCTGCCTGCCTCTGTTTTGCCTGCGGCATCCACATCCGCAGCGATGTTGGAAGCGGCCAGAAGATTATAATCATTGTCGAACAGCCAGATGCGGGCGCCCACCAGTCTGTCCACCGCAATGAGATAGCGCATCAGCATATACCGGTTGTTATCCTTTGTGACAAAGTATTCAACGGTATCTGCCATCTCATGACCTTTCTGGGCCAGTTCTTCTTCTTTAATTTTAAAAAAGTAATCCGCGATTAAATAGGAAGTACCGGCTGTGATGCCTACCACCACGATAACGATGATGGCCATAAAGCTGTACATCAGCCGGGTACTCAGGGATTTATTCACACTGCACCTCAAAAATATTATGCTTTGCTAGGTTCAGCCGTTTTCTTTTTCAACTCAAACTTGTAGCCTACGCCCCAGACTGTTTCAATATCCCATGTGGAATCTTTTGGAATCGCCAGCTTCTGCCGGATGCGTTTGATGTGGGTATCCACTGTACGGGTATCCCCGAAATAGGTATAGCCCCAGATGGATTCCAGCAGCTGGTTGCGGGAAAACACTTTGCCCGGCGAGCACGCCAGATAATACAGCAGTTCAAACTCTTTTGTGGTAAATGTGACCGGTTTGCCCCATGCAGTGACCTGCATCCGTTCCCTGTCAATGGTAAGACCTTCGTACTCCACCTTCCGTTTATCACTCAGTTTCTGGAAACCGCCGGAACGGCGTAATACGGCTTTTACGCGTGCTACGACCTCACGCGGGTTAAAGGGTTTGGTGATATAATCGTCAGCGCCCTTTTCCAGTCCCAGGATGCGGTCGTCGTCCTCGTCCTTGGCAGTCAGCATAATAATCGGTATATCATACCGGCGGCGAATCTCTTCACAGGCCGTTATACCGTCCAACACAGGCATCATGATATCCAGCAACACCAGGTCAGGTTTCTCCTTTTCAATCATCGACAGAGCCTGCTGTCCGTCTTCCGCTTCCACAACCGCAAAACCTTCCTTGTCAAAATAGACACGCAGAATCTCTCGGATCTGGGGTTCATCATCTGCAATCAAAATTTTAGACATAACTTTCTCCTTTTCTTTGTTCATAAACAAAAAACCGTGTGTAATTGTAACTGTTGAGTAAAAGCAAAGTGTTTCATCCTGTATATCAATATATCTGTCTTACAAAATATATTATACAATATAAGAGACGCGGAAAACAGAGCCTGTGGTTTCATCTCACAAAAGATTTACAAAAATGTCGAAAATGAGTCACAGATAAACAGAAAAACAGGCAAACCCGGAAAGGTCTGCCTGTTCAAAACCATAAATACACATAGGCCTGATCAATTATACACTCTGCCGGCACCCAGATATCTGGCACCCCAGTAACCGGTAAAGACTTCTGCAACAGAAATGCCCTTACTGCTTGATGCATGGATAAATTTACCGTCCCCGACATAAATACCGACATGGGAAGGCCCGGCGCAATAGGTTTCGAAAAATACCAGATCGCCTGTACGCAGATTTCCTCTGGAAATATGAGTAACAGCCTCATACTGGGTATCTGCCATACGCGGCAGGGATATACCGGCCCTGCCAAATACATAGCACACAAAACCGGAACAGTCAAAACCGCCAGGAGACATTCCACCGAACATATACGGAACACCCAGCATGCTATATGCTGTTTTCAGGATCGTACGGGTCATCATGTGATTACCGTAACGGTCGGGAGGTAATTCCTTATTCAAAAGGTTGCGGTATGTCACATCATTCACAATACCGTCAACTTTTAAGCCTTTTGCCGTCTGGAAATCCTTTACCGCCTTTTCCGTAGCCGGACCGAACACCCCGTCAACAGTTCCCACATTAAACTGGAGAGCCGCTAATTGTTTCTGGATATCGATTACTTCCGGTCCTCGGTCGCCAACCGCAAAATCGGCAAACGCTGTTGAAAACGAAATACAGGACAACGCAGCAGCTGCAACAAATGTAGCAAGCTTCCTAAAACTCATTTAGACACCTCTCAGATAATTTGTTTAGCCAATTTCTGAGATACATAAAAAAACACGTAAAAGCTACTGAACAATTACTGCAATTTTATATAAATCTCTTCAATGTGTATTACTATATTTCATATTATAACACAATTTTGACAAAAGTTTGTGAACTTTTAAAGTTCGAAAAGCACTTTTTGACAGAGAGATGTCGTCATGATGTCAATTTGCGCATGCGATAACCATGCGGGTTTAAAATATATAAAAGGAGATTTTTCACTTTTTATAAAAAACTCATTGCAATTTAAATTGTGAACTTTATTTAAAGTACTTCACGCCGCTTTCAAAAACATGCTGTTCTTTTTCACCGTAAATATTTTGCATCAGGCCGGGAATATATCGTTCGCTATGACCCATTTTACCCAAAATGCGTCCGTCCGGACTTGTGATGCCTTCAATAGCATACAGGGAACCGTTGGGGTTCTCCGGACTGGCCATGGTGGGATTACCGCTCAGATCCACATATTGTGTAGCCACCTGTCCGTTCCGGAACAATTCGCGGATCGTTTCGGCCGGCGCATAGAAACGACCTTCCCCATGAGACACCGCAATGGCATGTTCGTCTCCAGGCTCCGTCATATTCAGCCAGGGGGATTTGTTGGAAGTAATTCGGGTGTAAACCATCTGGGACACATGGCGGCCGATGGTGTTGAAGGTCAGCGTGGGCGAATTCTCTTCCAGCGGACGGA
>JAFSOW010000070.1 GCA_017443165.1 Acidaminococcaceae bacterium
CCGGATAACGGCACTGACGTTGCCTATATTACCTAGAAGCTGGTTAAGAAAATCGTGCGCCGCACCATCGCGGTGGATAAGATCCGTCCGGACGGACGGGCGCTGGATGAAGTGCGTCCGGTTACCTGCCGCGTGGGCCTGCTGCCCCGGGTACACGGTTCCTCCCTCTTCACCCGCGGCCAGACCCAGATCATGAACGCCTGCACCCTGGCTCCGCTGCGTGAAGCGCAGGTCATCGAAGGCCTGGGACCGGAAGAGATGCAGCGTTACATCCATCATTACAATTTCCCACCGTACTCCGTGGGCGAGACCAAACCCCTGCGCAGCCCGGGCCGTCGCGAGATTGGTCACGGCGCACTGGCGGAACGCGCATTGCTGCCGGTCATTCCTTCCGAGGAAGATTTCCCGTACACCCTGCGCCTGGTTTCCGAAGTGCTGGAATCCAACGGTTCTTCTTCCATGGGTTCCGTATGCGCCAGTACCCTGTCCCTGATGGACGCGGGCGTGCCGATTAAAGATCCGGTGGCCGGTGTGGCCATGGGCCTGGTCAAAGACGGCGATTTCTTCACCATCCTGACGGACATCCAGGGCCTGGAAGACGCCCTGGGCGATATGGACTTCAAGGTGGCCGGTACGGAACACGGCATCACTGCCATGCAGATGGATATGAAGATCGACGGTATCAACCGCGAAATCTTCGAGCAGGCGCTGGCACAGGCCAAACGCGGCCGTGAATTCATCATGGGCAAGATGATGGAATGCATCAGCGAGCCCCGCAAGTCCCTGTCCAGATGGGCTCCCAAGATTACTTCTATCACCGTGGATCCGGAAAAGATCGCCAAGATCATCGGGCCCGGCGGCAAGACCATTAAGAAGATCGTGGAAGACACCGGCGCCAAGATCGATATCGAAGATACCGGCAAGGTTTATATTGCTTCCCCGGACTCCGATGCCATTGAAAAGGCGATTAAAGCCATTGACGGCATTACGGCCGAAGCGGAAGTGGGCAAAATCTACACCGGAAAAGTAACCCGCATCATGAACTTCGGCGCCTTTGTGGAAATCCTGCCGGGCAAGGAAGGCATGGTTCACATTTCCCAGCTCTCCACCGAACGGGTCGAGAAAGTGGAAGACGTGGTTTCCGTGGGCGATGAAATCATGGTGAAGTGCGTGGAGATTGACAGCAAAGGCCGCATCAATCTGTCCCGCAAAGCGATCCTCCAGGGAAGCAAAAAATAATTCGTCAGTACTTCGTTAATGAGTAGTTAATTAAATACACAAGTTAAAACGCAGCCTGTCAGAACAAAATGGCAGGCTGCGTTTTTTGACAGGAGTTCATGTAAGCGGCAAAGGGAAAGTTTTTTTTCTTTGCAGCTTAACTGTTTACAAAGCGTTTTTTAATTGGACGTGGCGGTAAGTTAATGGTATAATATTTATAACGAGTATAGCCTGATTAAATCATCGCGACGGTTATCCGGGATCCAAACAGGAAACGATAGAGAATCAGCAAAAAAGGATGGAGGTAAAAACATGAATCAGAAGCAGTTGGAAAAAATGAAAAACGGCAAAGGATTTATTGCTGCGCTGGACCAGAGCGGCGGAAGCACACCGAAAGCGTTGCGGCTTTACGGCGTGGAGGAAAGTGCCTATTCCAATGATGAGGAAATGTTCACCCTGGTTCACGAGATGAGAACCCGAATCATCAAGAGCCCTTCTTTCACAAGCGACCGTGTTCTGGCTGCCATTTTATTTGAAAATACCATGGACCGCAAGATCGACGACAAATTTACGGCAGATTATCTGTGGGACGTAAAGGGCATCATCCCGATTCTGAAAGTCGACAAAGGACTTATGGATCTGGAAGGCGGCGTGCAGCTGATGAAACCCATTCCCGGTCTGGACAAGCTGCTGGCCCGCGCCCGTGATGAACGGCATATCTTCGGCACCAAGATGCGCAGCGTAATTAAAGAAGCGGCGGAAGAGGGCATTAAGAAAATTGTAGACCAGCAGTTTGAAATCGGCCTGCAAATTGCGGCGGCCGGTCTGGTTCCCATCCTCGAACCGGAAGTGGATATCCATTGCCCGGACAAGGCAAAAGCCGAAGAAATTTTAAAGAAGAACATTATGGAACATCTGGCGAAACTGCCGGAAGATACCAAGCTGATGTTCAAGGTGACCATTCCCACGATTCCCGATACCTATGCGGAACTGATCGCCGATCCGCGGGTAGTCCGTGTGGTAGCGCTGTCCGGCGGCTATACCCGGGAAGATTCCAACAAGAAACTGGCAGAAAACCACGGCCTGATCGCCAGCTTCTCCCGCGCGTTGTCCGAAGGGCTGAACGCGAAGCAGACCGCTGCGGAATTTGACGCGATGCTGAAAGCATCGGTTGACTCCATTTACGAGGCGTCTATTACCTGATTCCATACGATAAAAAAACCTGGTGCGCGTTCACGCATCAGGTTTTTTCTTTGGGGCTTTATGTTGGAAACGTTATTACACTTCAAAACTGATTTTCCCGACAGCGTCCACGGCTTCCTGTAACTGGTCGCTGGTCTTTTTTTCGGCCGCTTTCTGGAATTTGGAAACCATGACCCGTGTCAGCCCCTGCTGCGCCAGAGAGCCGGGACCGTTTACACAGCCGTTGCAGCAGGCCATTCCTTCAAAGTAGTCGGCGGAAAGCTTTCCATTTTTAATCAGTGTCAGTTTGTCGTTGCAGTTTTCCAGACCGTCGGCATATTCGGCTGTAAGCTCTGCCTGCCGCTCGATGGGCAGCACTTCTCTCATGGAGGCCTGCACGCCACGGGTCAGGGGGAAACCGATGCCGCCGGCGGTTGCCTGCGTTACGTATTCTTCTTC